>JBIKMI010000050.1:0-13361 GCA_044359285.1 Kiritimatiellia bacterium | reverse complement strand
GCATCTTCCACCACCGTGCAATCGGCCGGTTGCACGCCGAGTCGTTGGGCCGCCAGAAGAAAGAGGGCGGGGTCAGGTTTGCGCCGCTCCACATCCTCTGCCGTCACGATGGCCTGCCACATGGCGGCTGGCAATCCGATCTTATTCAGATTGGCATCAATCTTGATGCGGTCGGCACTGGAGGCGACCGCACAAGCCAACCCCGCCGCCCGGCATTCCCGCACCAGTTCAACCGCGCCCGGAAAGGCCTCCAGCTGTTCCGGCACCATGGCCAGGTACAGTTCATAGGTGCGCGCCTTGGCCTCGCCGATATCCAGAGCCACCCCATATTTCTCCGCTACCCCTCCGAGGTAACGGTTCTCGCCTGTTCCCACAAACGGATGGAAATCCTCTGGCCGCACCACCACGCCGCGCTCACGGAACATCTCCATCGCCGCCGCACAGATCAGCGGCTCCGAATCAGTCAAAACTCCGTCCATGTCAAATATCACGGCTCGCATAAAATCAGGACTCCTTTCTTTTCCACAACACGTGTTCTCCTTGATCCCTGGGCCGGCCCTCACCGCTGATAAATCGGCAACTGGCGGTAGGAGACGCTCAGCGAAAGAATCGCCATGCTGGTGGCATACTGCGTGTTCGGGGTGTGTGAACCCTTCGTCGGCCAGGAACCATCGGGTCCCTGCATCTTCAGGATCGAGTCATACAACCTTGGCGCAAAGGACTCCCATTCCGGCCCGCCCAGTTGAAACATCCCGTTGGCCATATAGTAAAACGTGTAGTAGTGACAGCTCTCCCCGTTCAGCGAAGAGGAGTCCTTGAACTTTCCAGCGATGTACTTTCCCGCCGCGAGGGTCACCTCGTCCCGGTGCCGGCCGGCCAGTTCCAGACAAAGCAGGCCGATGCCCGTCCTTGCCAGATTGGCCCCCCCGCCGGGCTGGTAGGCGAACCCGCCCCCTTCCTTCACCCGGCAACGCAGGATGTACTTCACCGCTTTGTCAACCGCCTCCTTCGGGACCGGGGCCCCGTTGTTGCGCGCGGATCGCAGGGATGCCAGTGCCCACCCCGCCATGGAAATGTCACTGTCGCTACTGGATGGCTCGTAGCGCCATCCGCCCGCGTTCGCTTCGCCCTTGGTCACATCCTGCGCCGCCAGGATGATCCGCAGGGCGCCTGACAGTACGTTGTCAATCCGCGCCTGCCGCTCGGGATCCACCATGCCCGATGCCTCGGAAAGCATAAGGGTCGAGATGTTATGGCTGTACATCCGTCCGTTCTGGCCCATCAGCAGGCCGTTCGGCTTGGATTGGGAAAGAATGTGGTCAATTCCGCGGTTGATGACATCGCCGTAGGGGGGGACGCCGGGCGAATAGCCGCGCGCCAGGAAGGCCATGATCGCCAGCGAGGTGATGGCCGGGGTTGTGGCCCCGCCGATGGAGCCATCCGCCGCCTGCGACCGGGCGAGAAACGCCAGCCCTTTATCAACCGATTCATCAAAGGCTCGCTGATACTTATCGTCCTCATGCACGGAGGCTTGCGCACGCGCATCCATCCCCGTCAGCCAGACCACGCATGCCAGAACCAGGACTTTTCCAACCGCAAGTGTGCGTCTCATTTTTCCTCCCCGTGCCGCGAGACTTCACGGAAATACTTCTGAATGATGGGCCGGTACTCCTCGGGACCCTCGTTGTTGATCGCCTGCAGAACGTCATCCTTCAACTCGCCGTGAAGTTTCAGCCAATCCTGCAGCCTGAGCCCCAGCCGTCGGGCGAAGGAGGGGATTTCCTCGGACTCGGTGCGCATATCTTTTGATCCCGTTCCGTTGGACGAGGCCGTTCGCAGTGTGGAGGGACGAGGGTTGATGCCCATGGCACGCGCCTGACCGGCGGCTTGTTGCGCGGCCGCCGCCACTTGAGCGGCTGCTTCCGCCGCGTCGGCACTTTCACGGGACTGTGCCGCCCCGCGGGCGCTCTGTTGAGCCTCGGAAAGCGAGCTCTGATCCGGCTGAGCTGGTGCCGCCGCCGCGGCCTGCGCCGCCTGCCTCAGGCTTTGTGCGGCCTGCTGCATGGCCTGGGCCGCCACCTGCTGGTTCTGGCCGGCCTGCTGGGCCGCCTGTTGCATAGCCTGTGGCGAAGGACTCTTTCCATCAGCGCTCTTCTGGCCCGTAGCGGCCTGCATCTGCTGCCCCGCCTTCCCGGCGGCCTGCTGGGCGCGCTGCATGGCCTGGGCGGCCTGATCAGCCGCCACCGCCGGCCGCGCACCCTGGGGCTGCGTCATGGCTTCGCCGGCTTGCGCCTGGATCGAAGCCGCTTCTTGCGTCAGTTCAGTGGCTTCGCGGGTGACCTGCTCCTGTTGCCCCTGCAAGGCGTCCAACGGCTGATCGGCGGCAAGCGCGCCAATCTGCTTGCCGAGCTGTTCCTGCTGCTCCTCCAGTTCCCGCGCCTGACGGGCAAACTGTTCCATGGCCGCCCGCTTCTCCAAGGGTTCGTTTCTCATGCCGCGCACGGCATTCCGCAACTGGTCCGCCAACTGCTCCAGCGCCCGCTCCGCTTCCCGGGAAGCCAACTGTGCCTGCGAATGCTTGTCCTGCTGCAACTCGTCGGCCGCCTGCCGGGCCGCGCGGGCCGCGGCGGAGGCCTGTTCCGCAACCCCTTCGGGTGCCGTCTGTCGGTTCATCGCTTGCGCCAACGCCTCGGCGGCTTGTGCCAGATCCCGTTCCCGGGCTTCCACCTGCCGGGCGATCCTATCCTCCATCCTTTCGGCATGTTGCCGTTTCATGGCCAGCAAGGCATCGGCCTCCCGGCGCAACTCATCCTGCCTGCGGGCCATATCGGCCAATGCTGCCGAATCGGCTTCCCGGCGCGCGCCTTCGGCGGATTCGTTGGCCCGCATCGCCGCTTGTGCGGCTTCCATGGCTTTTGACACCGCTGCCTTGGCGGCCGCGGCGGCGGCTTCCTTCTTCTGGTTGGCGGTGCTTGGCGAGTTGGCCGCGGCGGCCTGCTGCGCCTGCTGGGCTGCCTGTTGGGCCGATTGTTTCGCGGCCGCGGCGGCATTCCTTGCCTGCTGCGATTCCCGCTGCGCGTTCTGGCTGTCCCCTTTCGCGTCCTGCGCGTCCTGCCGCGCTTCGGACTCGTTCTCACGCGCTGCCTGCGCGTTCTGTTGCGCGGCCTCGGCAGCACGTTTCGCCTCCTGCTCGTTGGGCTTGCCCTGGCTTTGCTGTGCCGCCTGTCCGGCCTGCTTTGCCGCCTGGTCCGCCTGCTGCGCGGCGGCCTTCGCCGCCTCGGCCTGTTCCTGGGCCTTGCGCGCCGACTGCGCCGCCTGTTGCGCCGCCTTCTCGGCGGACTGGGCCGCCTGTTCAGACAACTGTCCGGCCTGCTCGGCGGTGCGCGCGGACTCGCGTGCGGCTTCCGCCGGCGACGGGGCCTTGGTTGGATCCGTCTTCTCCTGCTGCGTCTTCAGCGCCCCGGCTTTATCGGCCAGTTCCTGAAATGGATCCGGTTTCTCCGCCGCGGGCGGTTGTCCCTCCATTTTCACCGTTCCGGGCGACGCGGTTGCCCGCGGCTGATCCAGTTCCCGCGCCTCCTTGCGCAGGGACTCCGCCACGTCCTTCTGCTGGTTCCGGGCCTGCTCGCGAAGGCCGGCTTCCATTTCCCGTGCCGCCTTCTTCATGGCATCGGACTGCAGGGAGGCCCGCGGTTCAGCCTTGACGCTTTCAGCCAGCTTGTCCTGTCTCGCGGCGAGATCACGCCATTGCGCTTCCTGCTTCTGCTGCTGTTCAAGCGCCTCGCGTGTCAGTGCCTCCAGTTCGGCCTGTCGCCTGGCAAGCTGGTCGGCTTCCACCGCCGCGCGCGCGGACCTGTTGCTGACGGCCCCGGCAGCCTCCGCGGCCGCTTCCGGTGTTTCCCTTGTCATCCTGGCAAGGTCGTCGGCCACCTTATCCTGGTCTTTCGCCCATTCCTTTTCCGCCGCCTCCGCGGCCGCTTTTTCCGCCGCGTTGGTCTCTCCCGCCCGATCGGCGTTCTCAAGGGCCCGACGCTCCCTGGCCAGTTGATCCTGCTGGCCGCTCATTTCATCCAGTTCCACGGCCCGGCGGGCGGCCGCACGTGCCTGCTCGTGATCACGCAGCGCCTTCTCGACGGCTCCAAGCGATGTGCTGATCTCCGTCGTTACATTGCTGTTGACGGCCATCCGCTCGGCGGGATTATCCACAAGCTTGATTTGGCCGGCCAGATTCTCCGCCTTGGCCACGTGTTCCACGGCCAGGGCGTTCAGATTGGTCGCCAGTGCCTCGAAGAATCCCTTCTCCAGTTCCTGCGCCGTATCTCGCAGGGAATTCTCGGCGGAGGCCAGAACATCCTGCAAGGCGTCTATCTTCCGGGACGTTTCGGCCGTCAACGCCGGCTGTTTCGCCAGAGGGTCATTCAAGGCAACCGACTGTTCCCGGGCCTTGGCAAGCTGCTGTTGGATAAGCTTCAACCCTTCGGCAACACGCTTGTCCTGACTGGCCAGCACCTGTTCCTGCCAGGAATCCGCAGCACTGTCCAGAATGATGGTCATGATATCCGAATGACCGGTCTGCGGTCCGTTGACATTGGCAGGCAGTCTATCGACGGCACGCAACCGGACCGAAAAGCGCGGCGCATTGGTGAAAAGCGAATCCTGCAGGTCGATCACCGTCTCGCCTGCCAGCTTCGTGCCGGGATGTCCCGGCGCAGGTTCGGGCAGGGGAAGGGAACGAATCAGTTCGTTGGTGTTGCCGGGCAGGGAGAATACCAGGGCGACAGCCTGCAGGCCAAGGTCATCCTCGGCGGCATAGAACACCGGCAAGCGCGTATCACGGTTCAATCGCAGTTCCCGTTGGCGTGGATTGGAGACCATCACCACCGGCGGCGCATCTGGAATACTCTGGATCGATCGTTCGAACGGCGAGTTGCAAAGTCCGATTTCGTCGGTCAACCGGAGGGTCCAGGCGCCGGTCAACACCTTGGGCAACACCAGCGAAAAGTCGTAGACCACCGCATCCTTGTCCATACGCAGGATACCCTTGATGGTGTTCGTCACGATGCCGGTATGGATCTCCAGAACCGCCGTCTGAACGGCTTTGTTGACTTGCGCGGCCACCGTCACCTCCGTGCCAGCCAGCGCGCGGATCGTGCCGGAGCCATCCTTGTCCAGCCTGGGCGGCAGACCGGAATATTCCGGGTAACGATAGTGGATATCCTGCTGCTTGATGACGGGCGGCACCGCGACACGGACGGTGTAGAAGCGGGAAACGGCATCGCCCGCTTGAACCCGGTACCGGAACTCGTTCAGCACCCCGGGCAGCGTAACGGCGAAACACCGGTCCGTCCTGTTGCTGGCTACCGGCAAGGCAAGCATATCAGCCACTGTTTCGCGGCCCTGGGAATCGGTCATCCTCAGTCTGGCGAAAGAAACAACCGGATTAAGGGTTTGAAGACTGATCTCCAGACTTCCGCCGGCCGCCACGAGGGCATCACCGGGTTTAACCACGAGATCCACCGCCCGCACGTTGGGCAGGTTCAGGAAAGGGGCCGCCGCCCGGGCCATCAGGAACCCGGTTTGCCGCGGCATAACCAGTCCCAGTCCGGTGAGCACCGCCACCATCAACCCGGCCGCCATGCCGAAGGGTATCGCCCGGCGGAACGAAATCTCGTGGCGGGGCCGTAACGACACCGCACCGCGCACCGCCTCCTCCGTCAACGCCTGGATCAGCACCTCGGATCCGCGGATGGAAGGAATGTCCTTGCTGGCCAGCAGTTCCACGACGGAACTGAGGCGTTCCTGCAGTTCGGGATGGTGATTCTCGATCAGGCGCGCGATACCGGTCAGGGAAAAGGACCGGGCCAGAGGCCTCACCAGATACCAGTAGGTGGTGCCGGCCCAGCAGGCATAGGCCGACAGGGACAGGACCCAGCGCGGCCACGCCACCAGTAGCGTCAGAACAGCGTCGAACAGCATCACGACCAGAAACGCCCCCAGTCCCGCCGCGCAGGAGGCGCACACCCCGCGGATGATGATCAGGTTGCGCGCCCGCCGGATCAATTGATTAAGCGCCATGATAATCGGCCCGGGCAGGGACCGTGGTTGATTTTGCAGCAGATCGCTCATCAGGGCAGCCTCACTCTCTTGCGTAGCACCCATTCAGCCGTCAGCAGCACCACGATCAGGAGCAGCCAGGGCCAGGAGTTCCATAAATCAATCTGACGCCGCTCCGTTCGGGTGACCCGCGCGGGACCCAGCCTTGCGAACAGGGACTCCAATTCGGTGGGATCAAGCACCCTGCCTGCGGAGAGCGATGCCACGCTGTTCAGCAGCCCGCCATCGGCTGCCAGTTCCACCGTTTCGGTATCGGCCGCCGTGGTCACGGCGAACTGACTGGACACCACTTCCGTCCCACCTGCCCCTTCCCCCGCTCCGACGGACTCCAGCTCCAGCCGGTAGCGGCCCTCGGGCAGCGAACTGATCTCGGTGGCATAAATACCCGGTGATCCCTCCCGGTAGCGTAACGGACGGCGCAACTTCATCTCGCCACCCTCTGACTGGATGAGGACACGCGGCGAGGCATTGATGATGGGCAGGTAGTCCGGGGTCGCGAGGCGCGCCATGATGCGCACCGGCGTACCTGCCGGGTAGCGGGACCGGGATGTCCCCACCCTTACTGTGGCGGACCCAGCAGCAATCCTGTCGGCAGTGGCCCAGCGCAGAATCTGGCCCCAGAACTTGTGGTGGTATTCGTCCCCCTTCCGGTAGCGGAGACGCCAGGTGTGATCGGACCCAAACAGCAGGACGGAGCCAAAGCCAGCCTGGTGACTGACCAGCAACGGCTTCTCCTTTTCCGTTTTCCGCTGGCGTGCCAGGACCTCGGCGTCGGGAATCCGCAGAACAGACTCGCCCACCCCCTGCCGTGTCGCCGCCGCATAGGCCAGGACCGTCGCCCCCTCCTTGGCCATAATGGAACCGTTGCGCCAGTAGATCGTCGGCATCCCGTTCCAGATTTCAAGGTTCCGCGCCGCATCGTCGTCAAGCTTCATGAACACCGAGTTACGGCCGTCCGCCGTGAGACTGAACCGGAATTCCGATTCCGGCGCGGCTAACAGCGGGCGGACAGAAGGAGTAAACGTCACCGGCAGGATTTCCGCCAAAGGGGTGCTGTCGAAGGACTGTGGCATGTGACGGGGCCCGGCCAACACAATGAGCGACCCGCCCCGGTTAACCACGTAGTCCCGCAAAATGCGCTGGTTCTTGACTCCGAGATCATTGGGGGCCACGTCGCCAAGGATAATGACGTCGAACTTCATCCATTCCGCCTCGCTGGCCGGAAGGAGCGTGGCCTCGGCTCCATCAGTTGTTTCAGCGGTGGCAGAGGCGGCCCGCTGGGGACGGTTCGTGATGCCGGCCACCTGATCCGGATGAAACAACAGATACTGGAGCCGCACGTTTTTATCCCGCTGCATGAACAGGTTCTTCAGGTAGCGGAACTCCCATCGCGGATACGCATCCACCAGCAGCACCTTGACGGGATCGCTACTCACCATGACCGGCATATCCATAATGTTATTTGTGCTGTCCACCTCGGCAGGGAATGACTCCACACGGACACGATAGGTGTGCAAGCCGTTGGTCCTGGGGACATCGGAAAGCAGCAACTGCTTTCGGAACGCCGTCGCCGTTGGAATAACGGTATTGGAGGCCACAACCTTGTCACCATCCAGCAGACTGACGGCCACATTCGTTCCGGCCAGTCCGTCCAGCTTGAGATCCACCGTAAAGGCAACCCTGTCGTTCGTACTCACCGATTCCGGCGCCGCCAGGGAGGCGATGGCGGCATCGGTCGGCGGATGGCGGGTCCCGCCCAACATCACCGGGAATACGGGGATCCGTTGCGCCCCAAGTCTTCTGGCCACCGTTTCCACCGAACCCGCCGAATTGTGCCGGCCATCCGACAACAGGATGACTCCCGCGATCTGCTCCGGCGGACGGTCGCCCATTGCCTTATCCAGGGCTGCCGCGATATCGGTCCCCTGCATCTGCAGAGCGGTGGACTGGGCGCTGATGGCATCGGCGGATTCCAACAGGGATTTGGTCTTGATCCCGGCGGTGAAGGCGCCGAATGTCTGGAAATGCACACCATACTCACGATCGAGCCGCTCGAGGAGCCCCGGGGAACCGCCTGAACCAGGCGGCCCCTGGTCACCGGCCCGGTTAAGGAGCAGTTGGCTGGCCAATTCACTTCGGCGCCGTTTAGCCACCTCGTCAACGATCTCCTTATCCCGGGGCGTCAACGAGCGGTAAAAGGCCTCGTCAACCCCTTCACCTGCCGGCAACAGGCGGCCTCCGGCCTCAGTGATCGACGTCGCCGTCCTGCTTAGCAACTCCCGGGCATTCGCAAAGGCGACCGTGCCGGTCGAAGCGGCGCGGCTGTCGCTGGTCCACGCGATGAGTGTGTCGAGCGGCTGGATCCCTTCGGCGGCCAATTGGGCCGAAACCTTCCTGAGCACCTCGGCATGCTGGACACCGTTGCTTGACAGGAACGGGGCGGTGGCGGTGGCATTAAGCGCCTTATCCGCCATCACGATGGTTTCGCGAACCTTCTTTAGTTTTTGGCCCCATACCGGCGAATTGCGTTCGATCTGGCGGATCTGCAAATCCGGAGGCGCAGAGGCCAAAGCATTCAGCCCGTCCGACTGGGCCTGAATCTCCTGGGCGGCGGCCTTGAGCTCGGCAGCCACCCGGTCGACCGCAAAGGCCCGCCGGGCGGCAGGAACCCGCAGTGCCTCGGACAGACGCACCTTTTCGCCAGCCGTCATGTTGTTGTCCGGAACCTGCATGGAGGCACTGACATCAAGCAACACCACCACACCTCTCTGCAGGCGGCGGAACGTATCGAAAATACGCACCGGCTGGCAAAGCACCACCAGTACCGCCAGCACGGCGCCAAGGCGAAGCAGGGTCAACGCCCGACCGGCCCGGCGCGAGATGATGTTCCGCTCCAGGCGGGACAGGGCCATGACAGTCTCGACCAGAAAGGAGCCCAGCAGCATCAGTGTCCACACGCTCCAGGCGGTTGAGAAAACCACAACATGGCGCGCCAGGCCAGAGGCGGCCAGGAGCGTCAGGAATCCCAGCGCCACCCTTCCGGAGAAGGCCGCCACCTTTCCCCACCGGCCGGCAAGACGCCGGCTCCATACATGGGAACGCATCCATCCGGCCATCAGTATCAGGAAGATCGGGATAAGGAAATAAACGGGAACATCCGCACTATCGGCAGAGAAGTGGATCAAATCCGGATTCATGACGGTGTCTCCATGAGTTGCGCCAGCCTGGCCTTGGTTGCCCGTACGCTTTCAGCCGGGGAACGCAGTTCAACCGGCTTAGCCTGATGGAGGTGTCGGTGCAGGGTTATCCACCGGGTCAAGGCGCTCTCGGCCAGCAGGGTCAGCAAGGCGCAGATAATCAGGATTTTCCAGAGTTCCTGGCCGGGAACATTCCCGGTGAAGGCCGCCTGGAGCTCACCGGCACTTCCGGGGAGGAAGAGATCGACATGGGTGCGCAGGGCGGCGATATCGGCATCACCCAGAGGTGTCAATGTGCTTTCTTCCGCCTGGTGGGTAACGGCGAACAGGGCTTCGGGAACCTGGTTTGTCGGGATCCCGACAGCGGCGGCAATAACCGCCGGCAGGCGCACATGGTATAATCCCGGGTAACGGGTTCCGGGGAACCGCAACCGGAACTCCCGCCATTTGCAGTCGATCGGGACCAGTGTCTCCTCCCCCGATGGCTGTATGATGGTGGCGCTCATGGCATTACCGCCACTCGCAACGGTCATCGGCAGGCTCCCGGCCAGCGTGTATTCCGCACCCGGCGGCAGATTGCAGTTTCGCATCGTCGGCGCGGCCAGGTAATAGACCATCTCGTGAATCATCGGCACAAAACACTTCAGCGTGGAAAGGTTGCTGTCGCGACGATCGAAAGCCATCGCACTCATCAGGATATAACCCCTGCCAAGTTGCCGCTCCGTCAGCCACGGCTCGCCGGATTCCAGGCGGCCGCAGGCCCGGACGGATGTGGACTCGGCGGCCAGGCCCAGCTTCCAATAAGCGGCCATGAGGCCGAGCCGGAGGTCCGACTGGTCGGGTTGCGCCACAAGGTGCACGGCGGGATGAGTCAGGGACTTCATGTCCAACAGCAAGGGATCAGGCGGAACGATCCGCTTCTCGATCCGGGCCGGCGGAATCGCTTCACCCGCAAGGCTCTGCCAGGAGTTATAGAAGGACGGCTCCGCGCGGTTACCCGGCAGGATCAGCAAACCGCCGCCCGCCTTGACGAACCCCGCCAGACGTTCCGCCTCAGCCGCCGGAAGGCGCGGCACATCAGCCATCAGAATCACGCGATAGGCGCCCAGATCGCGAATCGTGGCGATGTCGGCCGCCTGCACAATGGTTGGCTCCACAAGATAGGACATCTCGCGGGAAACCGTGTCCGTGGCTGCAGCCGCTTCCCGGGGCGTCAGGGCCACACGGATCAGCCCAGCGGTTTTGAAGAAGAAAAAGCGCTCCGTCGAGGCTCCCTCGATCAGCAGAACCGGCAGTCGATCCATCACGTTGACCACCTGCTCAAGGAGGTTGTCCGCGGGCAGATCATCCTCAGCCTGAAGCCGGGCGGAGACCACATGATAGCCCGGGGTATCGAACTGGTGGGTGAATTGAAACGCCTCGGAAGTCTGTGGCATCAGATCCTTGACGATGGGGACCCGCTCCACTTTCCTGCCATCCACCACCCATTCCAGGGCCGCCGGCCGCACAGGGACCGTGCCGGTGTTGCCAATGGCGACATCCACCTTCACGGGACGGTCCGTACCGATGACGGACCGGGACAGGCGGATATCAGAAACCAGCGCATTACGGAACATGCCGGGGCTCTCCAGCCGGCGGCAAAAGACGCGTGGCGGCGCCGATAGCGACTTGAAGTTCGAGGCCAGGAATTCCCAGCGGGCCACCGCCTGCGGCTCCCAGCCCGCCGCCTGCCCGTCGGTAAAAATCACGACTCGCTTGGCAACATTGGGGCCGTCTGCCAGCAATGTGGCGGAAAGATTCAAGGCCTCCAGCACGGACATGACTCCGCCCGCCGGACGGCACTGTGCAGAGCGGAGCGCGCGTAAGAGTTCCCGCCGGTCCGATGTCGGCCGCCGGATCAACGCCTGGGGAACAGGACCGCCCAGGACAATGGAGATGGCATCGGCCGAACGCGCCTGCTCGATCAATAGTGAGGCTTCTTCCACCGCCCGGCTGAAGTTGCTCCGTTCATCGCTAACCCGGGTCATGGACAGGGAGGCGTCGAGAAGGATAACGGTGTCGCTACCGCCACCGACCGTCAGCCACCGCCGCGCCTGGATCCGCTGTTCAACAAGCGAAGCCAGAACAGCCACCACCAGCATGACGCCGGCGGTTTTCAACAGCCGCCCGCGCAAAACCCGGTCCGACCACACGATCGCGGCAATGCCGGTGCATAGCGCCGCCACCAGGAGGCCCGGGAGAATGAGCACCCATGGCACAGCGGACATGCTGGGCAGGAACGGCCGCGCCATGGCCAGAACCAGCGCCACCAGCGCCAGGCATCGCATGCATAGCAGAATGGCATCCTCGATCTTGATCCTCCGGTTGCGGGCGCTCAGGGACGCAAGCAGGAACTGCATGGCGCCCCACTCGATCAGCCGGGGCTTGCTGCGGTTGAGCAGATGAATGAGAATCGGGATGGCAATGGTGGCGAGCCCCAGCAACATGAAGGCGTTCAGGAACGTCATGGCGCCCCCCAGGCGGAATTCAGAATCCAGAATTCAGAATTCAGAAGGGAGGGGATAAACCCCAGAGTTCCCCATTCTGGATTCTGGATTCTGGATTCTGAATTCTGTTCTCTTTGAATTCTCATCGCTTCACCAGGCTTCTCCGATGGGCCAGATAGTTGGCCAGTGCCAGATCGAAATCCTGACGGGTCGAAAAGGGCACATAGTCGATCCGCATTTCGCCACAGCCTTTTTCAAGGGTATCCAGAAAAGTCCGGACTTCGCTTAGATACGCCGAGCGCAAGGCTTCCGGATCAATATCAAGGTGGCTCCCGGTCGGTTCGAGATCGCGGAACTGGCTCCAGTGCTTGAACGGGAAGGTCAGTTCCTCATCCGCCATCACGTGCATAAGGATGACCTCATGCTTGCGAAAGCGGAAATGGTGCAACGCCTTGAGAATGTCCTCCGGCCTGTCGAACAGGTCGGAAATAATGATCAGCAACCCGCGCCGGTGGACCCGCTCGGCGATTTCATGGAAAACCGGGGCAAGCGCCGACTCTTCGCCGGGCTTCGTATTGAACATTTCCTCCAGAAGCACACTCATGTGGTTGGTGCGTGTCCGGGCAGGCAGATAGCGTCGGATGGCGGTGTCGAATGTCACGAGACCGACGGCATCCTGCTGGTTCAGCAGCAGGCGGACAAGACAGGCGGCGAGGAAGCGGCCGTACTCGAATTTGCTCAGCGGTTGACCCTGATGCCGCGCGGCATTTTCCCCGCGATAGGCCATTGAGCCGGAGACATCCAGTAGAATCGTGGCCCGGAGGTTGGTCTCTTCGATGTACTGCTTGATATAATAGCGATCGCTCTTGGCGTAGACCTGCCAATCGAGGTCACGAAGATCATCGCCAGGCGCATATTCACGATGTTCGGCGAATTCGGCGGAATAACCGCGGTAAGGGCTCCGGTGCCGGCCGGAAATAAACCCCTCCACGGTTTGGCGGGCCAACAGTTCAACCCGGTTGATCTTTGCCATCGCCTCGGGATCCAGGAGCTGGAAGTGAGGCGCGACAACGGTCGAAGGGCTGGAGGCCGGGTCCCTCATGATTACAAGAGCGGGCTGGAAGCCGATGGTTTGACTTCATTCAGAAGCCGTTGGACGATCTGGTCTGTGGAGATGCCCGTGGCATCGGCATTGAAGGTGGGCACAATCCTGTGCCGCAGGACACAGACCGCCATTTCCCGGACATCCTCCGTAGTAGCGTGATATCGCCCATGCAGGATGGCGCGGGCCTTGGCGGCCATCATCATGTTGATGGTCGCACGCGGACCGGCGCCCCATTGCACCAGTTCACGCACGCAGGCCGGCGAGTCGGGCCCCGGCCGTGTGGCCCGGGCGAGATCACGGGCGTACTCGAACACGTGATCGGCGGCTGGAACGCGGCGCACAATATCCTGGAGCTTGAGAATATCCTCACCGGACAAGACAGGTTCAAGATTGGCCTTATAGGTGCTTGTGACTTTTTTGGCTATTTCCAACTCCTCGGCGGCGGACGGGTAATCCACC
>JBIKMI010000283.1:0-3664 GCA_044359285.1 Kiritimatiellia bacterium | reverse complement strand
CAGGGGGTCATCCCGGAGGACGGCGATCCCGGCCGCCACCACGTCCCGGCCCCGCATCAGGTAAACCGTCCCCTCGCCCAGGGGCGCGGTGACAAGCTGGCCCAAGCTTCTCATCCGCTCATGGGCCAAGTCAAACCAGTTGTTGTGCCACGGACCGGAAGGAATCACCCGCGCGGCGCCGCGGCTACCCCGTTGCCCGGCCAGGACCATCCCCGGCAACTTCACCCCGCTCCACAGTTCGGCGGCATGCATCAGGGTATTCTTCCGGATCGGCGCCATCATCAACACCCAGCCGTCACGATCAACAAACCGCCCCCAGAACCCCTCGCGCGCCAGCGGCGCCATGTCTCCCGTGTGACCGGCCGTTAACGCCTCGGCCAGCGGTCCGCGGGCAGCCACGGAGTGCGTGGGATGCGGACTGCGCCATACGTCTGGCAGTTGCCGGAAGACCTCGGTGATCGAACCCACGGTGGAAGGGGTACGCGCGGCATCGTAGACCGGCTTACCGAACGTACTGCGGGTGTGGGTGGGCATGGCCAGCGTTCCCCCTGCGCCGACAGCCGCCTGGAGCCTGTCGATCACGGTCCGGGCGCCACCCTCGACGTAGCCGAATGCCGAAAGGGAACCATGCGCCATCACGAGCATGCCCGGTCTCACGCCAACCCGGCGCAATGCCCGGTCGAGTTCGAGTCCGGTCAGGTAGGGCCGCCACCGGACAAATCCCTCCCGCGCGAGAATGTCGAACGTGCGGACCAAGCGCTCGCACGGCACGCCGCGGCCTTCGTGACGCAACAGGTCCCCGATTTGCAGCAGCGTGCGTTTGCCGTTGCTCCACCCGAGCGCCCACTGCAGCCACCAAGGGGCGCCCCAACCGAAGCCACCGCCCGCCACGCGGCACAAACGTCGGTGCACGTCAGGAGTCAGGCTCTCTGCGGCCAGGAAACCGCGAAAGGTCTTCAGGGGGATCCGGCGCGCCGCCAGTGCGGCCCAGCGGTCGACGGGCGCCACCACCTGTGTCCCTTCATTCTGCACCACAGGCGGCACGATCCGCGCTGCCAGACGCTCCACCAGTTCCCTCGCCGCGGTCTCGGGGGACAGTCCACGCGCATTCACGGTCGGCAGCGCGGGATTGGTCCCTTCGACCCAGACGGGTTGGCCTTCCTCCGGAAGCAGTCGCAGCAGGCCGGTCAACCGGCGACGTTCCTGTTCCGCATAATACCGCAACGCTGCCGGTTCTTCTCCGGGATGCCGTTCCGAAACCGTTCGGGCGACTTCGGCCAGCCGGCGCCTGGCATAGCGAACCCCAAGTCGCGCCATATCGCCAATCTCCACCGGCCCCGCGGAGCAGAGATAGCCCACGTGACCGCCAAGCCAGTCACCCATTCGACGGACGGCGGAGACCGACAGGCACTCCGGTCGATCCAGGTTGGTGTGGTAGGTGCGATCTGGCGCCTGCACGAGCATCGTGGTGGGAACCCCGACGAGGGGATCGCCCATCGCGTTGTCGCCGCAATCCTGCCCCAGCTTCCACCGCAAACCCGGCATTGCCGCGAGATCCCGCAGTAGGAGCGGCAGGATCGGATCGGGCAGCGCAGGCTGGTTGTGCGCGATCTTCAGCATGGCGCCGGAGACCGCCTGGTCGGCGCCCAGCATGTCCAGATTCAAACCGAACACACCGTTGCGGAAGAATTTCGGGTTTGTATTCAGAAAGGCCATCAGGCCCCTCGTTTCGACGGAGAAGAAGAACCGCACGCCGCGCTCGGGCATCCAACCGGACCGCGTCGCCGATGCCAGTAAGCGCCCGATCCCCAGCGCCATGGCCACGCCCGAGGCATTGTCGTTCGCGCCCGGTTCATCCATGTGCGCCGTAATGAGGAGTTCCTGGCCCGTTCGGCCGCGCAAACAGCCGGTGACGACCGGCAGTTCGCCCGGCTCCAGAGCGGCCGTGACGGTGGCGCGGACGCGCACGGAACCCGCCGCAAGTAGCGTCCGGAGCCGTCGCCCTGTTTCGGGCGACACCGCGAAACCGAAGCCCCGTTCGCGCGCCGGCACGCGCCACGGAGGCAGCAGTGCGTTGCAGTACGGCACGGCACGGGCCGTTTCTGCCGACGTGCGAATCCCCTTGTACTCCGGCACGGCGTCCGTCACGAACCCTAATGCCCCCGCCAGGCGCGCGCGGCGGACCGCGTCACAGTCCGGGGCGTCATCGAAGAGCACGATACGCCCTTTGACGCGGGATGCCGGGATACGCGCGGGCGGACACAAGACCAGATCGGCCTCCACGCCGCCGTCGGGCGTAGAGGCACTGTACATCACCAGGCTTAGCGGCTCCTTTCGGTAATTCGCCACGACACCCGCCGCACCTGCCGGGGCCACGATTTCCAGCCGGCCCTCGCGGGGCGACCAGCACAAGGGCATGCGCCAGCCACCGAAATTGCTGACGCCGTCTGCAGGGAAACCCAGCACTTCGACGTCCTGCAAACCGTCGTTGCGCATCCACGTGGCCAGGCGCGCCGCTTGAGTCCGCACGCGTTCAGCCGAGTTCCATCGCAGTTCCCGCCACAGTCCGGTCATGCGCCGCAACGCCAGTTGCTCATCAAAACGAGCCCCCGTGGGCGGCCGCCGGACAGGCGTTGCCTCGGACACGGACGATTTTGCTTTTTTGGGCGGATTCATCACTCTTCTCGGTTCATCTTGATCACCCTACACGCCCCGTGCCGCCGGTGAACCTCACCTGCGCCAATCCGTACACTTTCGGCGTGAACATGCGGAACACCGCCTCGCCGCCCTCGATGGTGACCGCGCCCTTCTCGCGCAGATGCCCTTCCTCGTCACAGTGAACACACTCCACCGCGGCTCTTGCAAAACCAAAGCGGCTCGTGGGTATGGGACTTGTAGAGCTTCAGCAGGTCCGCGATCTTTGCCTGGTCAATCGGAAACGGGCGATCGGGATCGCCGCGCAACCATCGTTTTGCTTGACTCATGCTCATCATCATTCCTCGATTATACAATTCCAATGTTCTCCTTCGGGGCGAACAATCGACGCAAAAAGGGTTCAGGGGAACTCCCTGAACCCTTTTCAATCCACCTTCTATTATTTCTTTATGCGGATATTATCAATAAACAGCTTGCCCTTGCCCGACGTGCAATTGTCCAGGCATATCTTCATGCCGTCGAGTTTGTTGGCGTCGGTGGTGGTCAAATCGATTTCCATCGTGGCCTTGCCTGCCGTCAAGATTTCCTCCGCCGAGGCTACGGTATCGTCGGTAGCCTTGATGGTACAGCGGATTTTCGTCTTGGGCGAAACCTCGCCGACAAACGTGTAGTCGACCAGGACCGCCTTCGCCCCCAGGAACGCCGCCGCCTTGTTCATGCGGATGGTCGGGCGATCACTTGGCGTTTTCCCGGTCCGATCAAACTCCAACACCATGGCCTTCTTGCCCTCTGTGGCATTCTCTTCCGCAATCATGATCTTACCGTTCTGGGCGTCAAACTTGCCGGCCGCCTTCCACGAATCATCCTCAAAGCCAAACACCAGCGTCTCGCCCGCCGCCGGTGCCGCCGCATTCTGTGCCTGCAGCACCCCCGCCATACCCGCCACCACCAATGCCATTACCAACTTCTTCATACCTTTACCGTTTCCTTTCGGCCGGATTGTCCGGCA
>JBIKMI010000049.1:0-13397 GCA_044359285.1 Kiritimatiellia bacterium | reverse complement strand
TGAGCGAGAGCCTTCAGCGATTCTGGCCCAAAGGGGATCGTGTCCGCGTGACATTCAGGTATACTGATTCCACTCCTTCGCCCTCTGTCCCGCCACATCCCAACCAGAGGGCCAGGCCCGCCCCCCGTTTTTCCGAGGTCAATGCCGAGCGGTTGGTGCTGAATACGAAGACCGGTAAGACCCTGCCGGAGGTGGGGTTTGTGTTTACAGGGTCGGAACGGCGGGCGGCCACGGAACCTCCTGCGACGGGGACGGTTTACGTGGCCGATGCATTTAGTCCCGGTAGTATCATCTCGCTGTACAATGAGCCTTTTACCGTGCTGGATGTTCCCCGTAGAGCCGTCCAGCAGGAAGTCTACCGGCTGCAGGTACTTAATCCGGATTGTGGGTTGCCTCCGAACAAGCTCGTCGAAATCGTCCTTGAACCCTTCTATCGTGACGGGGCGGTGCACCGGGCCGAGTATTCCCTGGTGGTGGCTCCGGATGACAGGAACGAGGCGGTTTATTCCCTGGTGGATGCCGCCAAGCAGACGGTTAACACGAACCGTAGTTTGCCCGGATTCCTGGCCACACTGGGGCTGCTTACCGGGAAGGATGGAGATGTGTTTGTGACCTTTCGTCCGGATGATGCCCTTTCACTGAAGACGCTTGCGGCACTCGCGAAGTTACTGGAATCACTCGATACCGAGCGGGGCGTGCGGTTGGATGGAACGCCCGAGGGGCATCTGTACTACAAGGCGTTTATGCCAAAGCCGGCCCATCGACGCCGGGAAGAACGTCCGGCCTCCACCGCTGAACTTGTCCTTGGAACCCATGACGGAGCGACGACGGGACTGTTGGTGTTTGTGGACTCCGAATGGAAGGCTGACAGCGATACGACCTCATTTCGTGAAACGGCTCTGCCGGTATCCACTCCGGATGGCCTGGAAGCGGCGTTTGCGGCCAGCGAGAATCCGCCACGGGTCGTGCTGGTTTTTGCGCCTGGCACGCTGACCTATGGCGCCTTGCGTCATTGGGCCGCCCCGCTACTGAAACGGAATCTGATCCTCTATGTATTCCTGCCGGAATCCTGACCACGGCGAAAAAGACTTCACCACTAATTGGGAAATGAAGAAATTCAGAATTTCACACGAAGTCCCTTCGACAGGCTCAGGACAGGCGCGAAGACACGAAAAGACCACCAAAATGTTTTGCGATTTTTGTGTCTGGCGTGTACGCCATCCATCAAAAATCGCAAAACGGTGTTTCCTGAATACTCAGAATAGAAAACTCAACCCAGCATTTCTTCAAGGAAACCGTGGCGTTTATTTTCTCCGCATGTACTCGTGCGGAAAAATTAACGCCACATTTGCATTACCTTCGCGATCTTTGCGACCTTCTGTTCAAATTCTTATCTGGATTTCTTCATTTCCCGATTAGTGGTGAAGTCTTCCTCGCCCTGCACTAGAAAGTGTAACGGCCTGTCAGGACCACATTGCGGCCGGGTTCATTGCAGCCTGAACCATGGATGCGATAATCCGTATCCATGAGATTTTCCAGTGCCAGGGACATGGCCAGGGCAGGGGTGATCTGCGATCCAACGCGAATCCCAAATACCGCATAGCCTGGGGTCCCGCCCGGGGGAATCCGTTGGGTATCGCGCAGGTCATCGGCCGACAAGCGATCCGCTTTCGAGGCCGCGTCGCAAAGTCCTTCCACCCAGTATTTGGCCCGGTCCGTTTGCGCCCGCACTCCCACCTGGGCCGTAGGTGGCATCAGGCGCGTGAGGTAATCCCTTTGCTTGATGCCTGAGGAGGTGGGATATGCGTCCACTTCCCCCTCCATCCAGCTTGCGCTCAGCCAGCCGGACCAGTTTTTTGATACCGTCACGGTATTGAACCACTCCACCCCCTGAACATACCCATCGCCTGAATTCTTCTTGGTCACCTCGTTTAGCCCGTCAATTAGCCGCCCCGTAGGGGCTCGGACGATCATGCTGTCGATATCCGTATAGTAATAGGTCAGCGTGGTTGAGAAATGATGGAAACGGGATTTAACCCCCACCTCATAAGACGTAAAATACTCCGGTTCCAGGCTGGACACCGGGGTTTCAATCTCATTGCTCCGGGCCGTATCCAGCCGCGTCAGATCTGACAAGTTCGGGGCGCGAAAGCCCTGTGATACGCCGGTAAAGACCGTATGCCGCCGGTCCTGAGTGAGGGGATGCAGCAACCGCAAGGACCCGGCGAGCGTGTCCCAATCGCCCGCCACAGACATCGCCTGGCTATTTTCAGGATTCAAGACCTGATTGGCGTCCGCCTGCGCCGCCGTATAGCGAATTCCGGGGATCACATCTAGCTGATCATCAAAAGAACTGATTGTATCCTGCACAAAAACGCCAACTGAATCATACCGGGCCTCATCACCCACCGGCCCTTGAATCCCGACCTTGCTCAGCGTGCCGTCGGCTTTGTATTTGTTTAAATAGGAATCCACGCTGTCATGATAATATTCGACCCCGTAAACCCAGTATCCCAGCATGGTGTCGGATTCCAGTTGCAACGATGTGCCCCAGGTGGTGACGTCAAATCCCTGATCCTCCGCGGTGCTGTCCTTCTTGACGCGGGATTCATCCTCCTGCTGCGCCTGGCGGGAAACCGTCAGCTTCATGCGGTCGATAAGGGAGTTTAGGTGCTCTCCGGTATAGGTCAGATAATCGAGCGTCCGCTGCTGGTCTAGAAACCGGCTCTTCTCATCCCCGGCCTTCAAGCCCTCCCAGGTCAACCCGTAGATGGTTTTGTGGGTCCGCCAGACATCATCCTGACTCGCGGATTGGTGTCCAAACGTCACCCGGCTCTCTTTGTTCAGGGCGACATCCAGACGCCCGTCAAAATCCATCTCATCGTAGCCGGTGTGTTCCTGGCGTCCGACCTCTTTTCCGCCACGCAAGTCTCCGTAGCTTTTCATCGAGACCCCCCCGATAAACCCGATCTGCTCATTCAGGCGGGCGCCCAATTGCAGCCGGCTGATGGCGGAGTGTTCCGCGCTTGCTCCGCGGAAATAGAGCATCGGAGCCAAGACGGGTTGCCCTGTATTTTCGGAAGGGGGCGCCACGGTGGAGGCATTCACGGTGCCCCCGATGGCGTCGCTTCCATACAGCACCGACGAGGGGCCCATCACCACATCATAACTTTCGACCGACAGGGAATCGACGGTGCTCCAATATTGGTTGGGCCCATCCCGGAAAACGGAATTATTCAGGCGCACCCCTTCAACGAGCAGGAGATTCCGGAACCCGGTGAAGCCGCGCAAGTAGGGGGACCCCTGTCCGTAGGCGGTCTTTTGACTCATTACGGAGGGGAGGCCTTGAAAGACATCCGGAGTGCTGCGCGGCGATTTGTCGAGTTGCACGCTTTCCATTTTCAGGTTGTAGGTCGTAAAGGGAACGGAGCTCTCCTCATGTGGCACCCTCAAAGCGGTTACCACCACATTACTCGAAACCACTTCAGTGCTGGATGGCTGAGGATCGGCGAAAGCGGGAATGATTCCTGTGAAACAGGAGGCAAGCATCAGTAATGAAACTCTTTTCAGTTCACGGCGAATGTTCATTCTGTATTCCTTTATGGTTTGTGTACGAGGACTCAAACGCTGGCTGGCCCGAAAAAGTTCACCGGAATATTCTCATTGCTTTCACAGTGAGGCATGTCTATTTAATGATCGTCATGTCCCTGTCTGAACCAGATCCATTAGAAAGCGCCCACGAGGCCGATATTCGCCTCATGCTGGAGACAGCAGCGGGGTCTGAACTTGCTTTTACTGAGCTGATTCATCGCCATCAGAGTGGGCTACTGAACTTTTTTGCCCGCATGGGCGTTTATAATGATGCCGAGGATCTGGTACAGGAGACGTTTATACGGGTCTATAAGGCAAGGGGACGGTATCGCCCTTCGGCCAAGTTTACAACCTTCCTGTATCTGCTGGCGCGGCATGTATGGGCGGACCGGGGCCGCAAGGCCAAAATGCACAAGCGGCTGGAAGAGAGTTTGAAAACCGATGCGGAGCTGGGGAGCGGGGTAGTCCTGCCTGTGTCGCCGGAGGGGATGGATGTCCAGGCGGCACTGAACCGGCTGTCACCGAAGTTGAGGGAAGTGCTGGTGTTGAACGTCTATCAAGGGCTTCGATATCAGGAGATTGCCGACGTATTGGAGATTCCGTTGGGGACGGTGAAATCGCGGATTAATTTGGCTTTGCAGGAACTAAGGGGGATTTTTAATGAAAACTGACCAGGAAATCATCGATCGGTTGAAGCGCCTGCCCCCGAGCGTGGTTTCGTATGATTTGGCCCCGGCGATTCTGGCAAAGGTGCGCTTGGAGATGGCTCCCGGTAAGCCGACCCGGAATGCTATCTGGAGTTGGGTGATCCCTTTGGCGGCGGCCGCGGCCGTGACCTTGCTGTTGGGTGGGCTCTGGGTGGCGGGCACCAAGCCGGTGGAGCCCGGACAGCAGGCCATGATCTGGTTGTGCCAGACCCAGGAACCCGATGGGTCCTGGAGCGTGGCCAAGTGGGGTGGGAACAAACAATTCGAGATTGCCCTGACCGGACTTGCCTTAATGACGCTCATGGAGGGTTCCGCCGGGGATCATCCTGCTGTCGATAAAGCGATTGCCTATCTGGTTCACCAACAGAAGCAAGATGGACGATTCGGCGAACTGTTTTCAGGAACTCCCTATAACCAGGGGATTGCCACGTTGGCACTGGGGAGGGCCTATGAAATCCGTAAGCAGGAGTCGCTCAAGGCCGTCCTGGATAAGGCCGTCAAGGTGATTTGTGACAACCAATATGTGGATGGCGGCTGGGGGTACTACAATGAGGCCAAGCCTACCTCGAATTTATCCATTACCCTGTGGCAGATTGAGGCGTTGCGCCTCGCGGCCACTCACGGCCTGCCTGGGGTTCGGCCGAGAGTGGAGCGCGGCTTGCAATGGATGGCCGGGGTGGCGGCCGATGATGGCTCTTTCGGCTATCAGAAGAGCGGGGACACCCCCGGCGGTGCCACACAAACCCTGACGGCGATGGGGGCTATGAGCCTGTTGGACCCCGCCCATACCGGCCTGATGTCACCTGTTCGGCGTCAAGCCATCAAGGCCCAGATGCAACGTCTGGCGTCCACTTCGGGCCCTGATATGGATTATTATTGCCGGTATTTCCTGACGGCCGCCCTTAAGAAGATGGATGAAACATCCGTTCATACGGGGTTGGTGGCGATGCGCCGTGATCTGGTGAACCGGCAAATCAAGCGGGGTGCTGAAGCGGGAAGCTGGACGCCTGATACCCGCTGGGGATCCGCTGGCGGGCGCATCTATGCCACCACCATGGCCTCGCTGTCGTTGCGGTGAGGGGCCCGGAGCATATCACATCTCCAGTTGGGTGCTGCGCCGTCAAGATCCTTCCGTCCGTACTCCTCGACAGGGCGTCGCATAAAAAATCAGAGCAAAAAACCATAAACCTGTTATGATCACCGGCTTTTTGGGAGATCATCATGGGTTTAAGCATTGGTATCGTCGGACTGCCGAATGTCGGTAAGTCCACTATTTTTAACGCGCTGACACGGGCACAAAATGCCGAGAGCGCCAACTATCCTTTTTGCACGATTGAGCCGAACAAGGCCGTGGTCCCCGTTCCCGACCCCCGGCTTGCCGTGCTGGCCAAAATCAGTCACTCCCAGAAAAACGTCTATGCCACGGTGGACTTCGTCGATATCGCCGGGCTCGTCAAGGGGGCGAGCCAGGGGGAGGGGCTGGGAAACAAGTTTCTCATGAATATCCGGGAGACGGATGCCCTGCTGCATGTCGTACGCTGTTTCAATGACGAAAATATCGTGCATGTCGATGGGGCGGTAGATCCGGCCCGCGATATCGGGGTCATTGAGACGGAACTGATCCTCGCCGATTACCAGGCGGTCGAAACCCGGGTTGCCCGGTTGGGCAAACAGCTCCGGGGCGATAAGAGCGTTCAGGCCGCCCTGGATATTTCCAAGCTGCTGCTCGAGCATCTCGGGGCCGGCAAAATGGCTGTGGAATTCGAGGATCATAAGTCCGACGCCGCCGTCCTGATGTTCAAGGAGTGTCCGCTGCTGACGGATAAGAAGATGATCTACTGCTGCAATGTCGATGAGGCGGGCCTGCAGGAGGATAATGAGTTTGTGAAGTATGTGCGTGCGCATGCCGCCACCCGTAGCTCCGAGGCGGTCAAGATTTGCGCCAAGATGGAAGAGGACCTTAATGGGATGACGGAGGCCGAGCGGATCGAGTTCCTGAAGGAATACAAGGTTGTCGAAAGCGGCCTCGATCAGATCGTCCACACCGGCTATCACGCCTTGGGCCTGATCAGCTTCCTGACCTCAGGGCCGAAGGAGGTCCACGCCTGGACCATCCACCGCGGCTGGAAGGCGCCCCAGGCGGCGGGCGTGATTCATACGGATTTCGAGCGGGGCTTCATCCGTGCCCAGGTGATTTCCTACAAGGATTTCGTTGAACACGGCGGAGAAGCCGCCTGCCGGGCCAAAGGCCTGTTGCGGGTCGAGGGCAAGGAATACGAAGTCAAGGATGGGGACGTGATTGAATTCCTGTTCAACGTCTAAGTTTTATGGTCATTCCCCTATTATTTTGACCAATACCCGCTTCTTGCGCATTCCGTCAAACTCCCCGTAGAAAATCTGTTCCCAGGGGCCGGCATCCAGTTGGCCGTTGGTGATGGCCATCACGACCTCACGCCCCATGATCTGCCGCTTCAGGTGGGCATCGGCATTGTCCTCATACCCGTTGTGGGCGTATTGGGCGTGGGGTTTTTCCGGAGCGAGTTTCTCCAGCCACTTCTCGAAGTCGGCATGCAGGCCACTCTCGTTATCATTCACAAACACGCTGGCCGTGATGTGCATCGCATTCACCAGGACCATCCCTTCCTTGATGCCACTCTCTCGCAGGCATTCTTCAACCTGCGGGGTGATATTGACATAAGCCCGTCTGGTCGGGGTATTGAACCAAAGCTCTTTACGGTATGACTTCATGTGATTCTCCTTGTTCAGATGTTGGCTCTCCAGGCATTACTGGATGGACGGCCTCCGTGCCGTCCGCAGGCGCGGGGATAGGTTCCGGCACCGGTGGAGGCGGTGGCGGTACGATGGGCACTGGAGTACTGCTCACCCTGGCCTCCATAGCCGTAGCGACGGAGGCTGCCAACGGCTCACTGTGCACCACAGGCGCATCTGCCAGCGGTGGACCCACTGACTTCAGCATCGCCACTCCCGCGCCTTGCCACAAGACAATGACCGGGATCTTCACCGCCATGGCCGCCGACACGGCGGGATAGAGGCTGGGGCAGCAGAGGATTCCGGCGGTGTCGGCATTGACAAGCCGGGCCGTTCGCTGACGGACCGCCGTGGGATCATCCGGAACGATGATCACCGCCAGCCGGTAATCCGCCGCTTCCAGGGCCGACTCAATGCCGGGGATCAGGCCGAGCGTGGCGGCCGTGCTGTCGGTGGAGAGGACGACGCCAATCTGCTTCGGCGCTCCCCCTGCTGTCATCTGAGATGGTTTATCTGAGCTACCGCTTGGCGATGTCACACTACGAGTTGGCCGGCCTTTCCCGAGCGCAATATCCCTGGCAATCGGATCCGGCTGGTAGCCCAACTGAGAGGCGACAGCACGGACCCGTGCCTGTGTGGCAAGGCCAATCCTGAACCGGTCCAGCCTCCCATTCATTACCCGCGAGACGGTGGTTTTTGACACCCCGGCCACTTTAGCAACGGCAGAAATTGAAACGGATGAGCTCATGAGCAACCAATATAGTATGGGTTGTTCAATGCGTCAATGGGTTCTGTCTTATTCGCTAAATTCTATTATTACCTTGGCCACCGCCCCCTCACCCCAACCCTCTCCCTCGAGGGGAGAGGGAGAAAACCTTAGGCAAAGTCTATTCCCTCTCCCCTTGAGGGAGAGGGCTAGGGTGAGGGGTTTTGTTACCGGAAAGACCCACGTACGTGTGCGCCCGCGGGTCTTCCGCTCCGGTCGACTCCCGGATTCCGTCGTGCCATCCGGCGGCTTGATCCCGGAGAAGTAGCAAGCCGAAAGGCCCCCGCGTACGTAGGCGCGGGTCTTTTTTTTGGGTGATCCAGCGGAGAGTGAAGCGGAGTGGCTGACCATGGTGCCTCCGTGGTAAATCTTTCACGTTCTGCGGGGTATCTGTACATAGTCCCTACGAAGGTCGCATGTGCCCCCCTGCGTTTTCTGTGCGATTAAACTTGATGCCTGAAAGCCTCGTCGTTAGCCTCTTCGTTAGGTGCTTTTTATTTCCGGCACTGCCGGGTTAGGAGAATAGAGACATGCGCATGAATATAAAATGGATGACGAGCTTGATGCTGGCCGTAACTGCCACCACGGGGCTGGCCGAAACAACCGGGGGCAGCGGGGATCTCATGACCCAGAAGGTGTCCTTGATGGAGATGCTGAGCCGCGGGGGCGTGGTGATGGTGGCCCTCGGGGTGATGTCCATTGTGGGGCTGGCCCTGGTGATCTACTTTTTCTTCATCTTGCGGCGCAGTCAGGTGGTGCCGCAGATGTTGAAGGATGATGTGCTGGATAAGCTGGAAGCCGGGGAGCTGGCGGAGGCCCGGTCTGCCTGCGGTTATAAGCCCTGCGCCTTCTCCGAGGTGGCGGTCGCCGCCATTGACTACGCCCGGACCGGTGACATCTCGCCGGCACTGATGAAGGATGTTGTGGAGTCCGAGGGCGGGCGCCAGGCCCTGATCATCCAGGGACAGACCCAATACCTGTTTGACCTCGCGGTGCTTTCGCCGATGGTCGGGTTGCTGGGAACCGTCTTCGGCATGATCCATGCCTTTAATGCGGTGGCTCTGGACTTGACCAAAGCCAAGCCCATGTTGTTGGCCGCTGGCGTCGGTGAAGCGCTGATTGCCACGGCGGCAGGCCTGATCGTCGGTATTCCGGCGATGGCCTTTTATGCCTATTTCCGGAATCGTGCAGCCCGGGTTATCGCCGAGTTGGAGGTCTCTTCCGGTCAGGTGGTCAACAGTCTGCTGAGCAAGAGGGGTAAATGAACTTCCGGGGACGCCATCAACCTAATCCCATCGCCTTTCAGATCGCGCCGATGGTCGATTTTTTGCTGGTTCTGCTCTGCTACTCCATCATGAGTCAGATCTTTACGCAGTGGGAGGCCGAGCTGGATGTCAAACTGCCCACGGCGTCGTCGGCCAAGATTGAACAACGGCTGCCGGGCGAGATCATCCTGAATGTCATGAGAAACGGCACCACGGTGGTCAATGGCCGGAAACTGAACGATCCAGAGCTTTCGGCCTTGCTGAAGCGACTGGTCGTCCTGTTTCCGGGTCAGCCGGTGTTGCTGCGGGCCGATAGTGAGACCGCTTATCAACACGTGATCCACGTTCTCGATCTCTGCCGGCAGGCTGACATCTGGAATGTCTCGTTTGCCACCGGGTTGGTCGAAAAGAAGGGCGAGTAGTGATGGTGATAACGGCCGCAAACAGTCTGGTTCAGGAAGATTCTGAACAGAAGCACGCGAAGTTCGCAAAGGCGGATGCGGCGTGTACGCCGCACCCGCAGGTTATTTCCATCTTCGCGGTCTTCGCGCGCTTTTGTTCAAATTATTTGCCATTCAGAAGTGGAATCCCGTTGGCCGTTGTTTGCACACTATTGATTTCCTCCGCATTCCCGGCGTTGGCGCTGAATGAGACGGAGCAGTTGCAGTTTGCGGATGGGCTCTATTCCCGCGGCATGTGGGAGACGGCCCTGAAGGAGTATCAGGCCTATCTCGCGCAGAATCCGCGCACGGATTCAAACAATGTGGTGACCTACCGGATGGGGGAGTGTTACCGGTCATTGGGACGGCTCCCTGAGGCGGAGCAGGCGTATCAGCGGGTATTCGACGAATCTGCCGGGGGCGAGTTCCATTACCGGGCGGGCCTGCGCCGGGCTGAGTTATTAGAACAGGGCGGTAAGCCCGATGAGCAGATTCAGTTGCTCACGACCATGCTCAAGGGCTCCCCGATGCCTGAGATGGGGTCGGCCTGTCAGTTTGCGCTGGGAGTGGCCCTGGAGAAGCAAGGCAAGCTCGAAGAGGCGATGAAAGCCTATGATGCGGTGTTGACGCAGTATGCCGGGACCCAGTTGATTCCCTATGCGGCGTTGGCGTTGGCTGGGCTTGACCGGCGTGGTGAGGGGAAGCGGGCGGCGCTCCTCTATGGCTTGGCCGCGGCCGCACCGGGTTCCCCGCGGATGGGTGCCGAGGCCCTGTTCCAGCTGGGCGACTTCTGCTACTCCCGCAAGGACTATGATGGGGCCGCCCAGGCCTATGATAAGCTGGCGACGCTGTATCCCAAGGATGAGCGGGTTGCCCAATCCCGGCTCCAGCAGGCCTGGTCCCTTTACAATGCCCGGCGTTATGCTGAAGCCTTGACCGTGTGTGCAGAGGCGCCCAAGAGCCAGGAATGGCTCTATCTCAAGGCGAATGCCCTGCGGCAGGTGATGAAAAATGAGGAGGCCGCCGCCACCTATGCCGAATTGCTGAAGAGCCAGCCCTCAGCTGATATGGCCGCGACGGCGGCCTATGAACGGGCCCTGACCTTGTTCAAGCTCGGGCGTTTCCAGGCGGCCATCGATCAGGCCAAAGGACTGGTGACGGTGGACCGCGTCAAGAAGGATGTTTACTGGCTCCTGGCGGAATCCAGCGCCGCCATTCAGGATGAGGCGGGCGCGGTGCAGTACTACCGGCTGCTGCTCGAGCAGTACCCGGATTCCCCGCTGGCGGGGGATGCCTTGTACCGGCTGGCTCATCTGTTGCAGAAGAAGGGGGATCATTTGCAGGCGGCCGAGTTGTTCGGCCGGTTGGCGGGGGATTTCCCAAAACATGAACTGGTAGCCCAGGCACTCTTTGCCCAGGCCTCCTGTCTGGGGACGGCCAAGAAGCCTGAACAGGCCGTGGCGGCGTATGCCCGCCTGCTTGAAAAATTCCCCCAGAGCCGTTTTGTTGAGGATGCCCTTTATCAGAAGGCGATCAGTGAGACCTATTTGCGGCGGGACGCCCAGTCGATGGAAACCTGGCGCGAGCTGCTAGCGAAATTCCCGTCGACGAAATTTATGGCGGATGCCCGCTTCTGGAGCGGCGTTTTATTCGAGGAGTCCGGCAAACTCGAGGAGTCGGAAGCGGCCTTCCGCCAGGTGCTGACGGTGACGCCGCCTCCCTCCGACGACCTGCGGCTACGGGCCCGTTTCCGGTTGGCGCTCGTGTTGCAGCGGCGTGAAAAGCCGGACGAGGCCGCCCCCCTCCTGCAGGAGTTGCTGGCCACCCCCCTGCGTGAAAAGTTTCCGCCGGAACTGCTGGAATGGCTCTCGGATTACCAGCTGAAAAAACGGGATTATGCCCAGGCGGCCCAGGCGGTAGAGCTGTTGCTGGTTCAGGCCAAAACGGATAATTGGAAACAGACCGCCTGGTGTCTCAAGGGCAAAGTCCTGATGGGGCAGGGAAAGAACGAGGAGGCCCGGCAGGCGTTTGAGCGCGTGACGGCGGTGAATTTCAAGAGTCAGGCCCTGGCTGAAGCGTGGCTTAAGCTGGGCGAATTGAGCCTGCTGGCGAACGAGACGGACAAGGCGAAGCGCGCGTTTGAGGAGTCGGCCACCTTGGCGGCCACGGACACGCTGCTGGCCATCCGCGTCCAGGCCTATGCGGGAATCGGCAAGGCCTTGAAGGGGCGGGGTGACCACGCCGGTGCCGCGCGTCATTTCCTGAGTGTGGCGGTCTTGTTCGATGATCCGGTCCTGGTTCCGGAATGTCTGTACGAGGCGGCGTCGGAGTTTTCGGCGGCAGGTCGGACGGATGAGGCCGTGAAGGCCCGTAAGGAGCTGCTCGAGCGTTACCCGGATAGTGAGTGGGCGAAAAAGAAATGAAGGTATGAGCACATCACTCCGACAACTTAATTTCAGGAAAAAGAAAGAGCCATTGGGTGCCTTGGAGATAATCCGGCAGATGCGTCGCCGCAATCTCCTCTGGTATGGGCTGGCCATAGTGGCTTCACTTATCCTGCATGTGGCCGTCTTTCTCATGCTCCCCGGCTTCAGTGTCTATAGGGTGGCGGACCGGCCCGCTTCCGAAAAACAGATTTCCTTGAAACTGGCAGACGTCAAGTCGGTGCCAGACCAGCCGGAGGTCGACCGGCGTCCGCCGAAATTCAAGCCGGATACGGCTCGTGGCGTGGTGGCCGGGGAGGTCGGCGCTGAGGCAACCTCTATCCGGCGCGCGCAGGATGAGTCCGCGGTGGAGCCCCGCCAGGTAGGGGCAGGGGTATTGATCGGCGAGCAGCGGAACCTGGCTGAACCGGTGCCAGTCGACCGGCCGGTCTGGGAGCCACGCCAGGAAATCCTGACGATCAACCAGAAGGTGGCCAGGGACGATTCATCCATGCCGAAGCCGCGCCGCTATATGGAAACGGTGCCGCGGAGTGAGGCCGGGTTGGATATCACGGCCCCCGCCAGCCGGGAGGCGCTGGAAAGCGGATTAGTATCCACCGGTGCGTATTATCTGGTGGATGATCCTTCCCAATTCAGTTGGGGCCGCAATGTGCCGGCGGGAGCGGGGCCTGGCGGGGCTCCGCGGGATGTGCCGCCGCCCAGGAAGATCACCGAGGAGGAGCCCCGTAAACTCCTTGAGGAGAAGCAGGCCCGCGTGAACATCCTCAAGGCGCTGGAGAAGCATCTCAAGGCGGACGTGTTTGTCTATCATTCCCCCAAAGGCACCACGTTTGATTACTGTCGGATTGAAATCAAGCGCCGGACCACGGATCTGCTCCCGGTCCTGGGCAAGGATCTCCTGCTGGTGCAGGATGGGTCGGCCAGTATCACCGAGCAGAAGCTGCACTTCTGCCGCGAGGGACTGCTTAAGTCGTTGGAGTTGCTGGGGCCAAGCGACCGTTTCAATGTGGTGGAGTTCCGCGACTCGGTCGTCAGCTGTTTCGACACCTGGTCCACGGTGAGCCCCCATTCGCTGCAGCAGGCCCGGGAGTTTATCGGGCGGATGGAGTCGGTCGGCAATACCGATATCTTTGACTCGCTCAAGGACCTGCTCAAGTTTCCCCGCAAGCCCGGCCGGCCCATGATCATGGTGATGGCCAGCGATGGGGCTGCGACCGTGGGCATCACGGACCACACCCGTATTATCGAAGCCTTCAGCCAGGCGAACCAGGGCGAGGTCTCGGTGTTCACCCTGGGTACGTTCCCGGGTGTGGATGCCTATCTGCTGGATCTGTTGAGCTACCGGAACCGGGGCGATACGTTCATTGTGAAGACCGGGCGGTGGGATATCCCCGCGGTGTTCGAGAGTCGCGTCC
>JBIKMI010000048.1:0-13401 GCA_044359285.1 Kiritimatiellia bacterium | reverse complement strand
CTTCATTTCCCAATTAGTGGTGAAATCTTTTTTCCAGCGCTAGTGGTGGGTGAAATGGGAGCGGGGGCGAAGGATGGTGGCGGGAGCGGGAGTTGAACCCACGACCAAAGGCTTATGAGTCCTCTGCTCTACCACTGAGCTACCCCGCCATCAAAAACGCGACGCAGACTATTAAAATGACCTCCGCATGTCAATACTGTGTCTTGACCTTGTCGTAAACAATTGCTATCAACACACTATATATTCAGGAGCATACAAATGATTGAACAGGGCAAAACTTATTTAGTTATGGGATTGCTTGACCCGAACTCCATTGCGTATTTTATTGGTCGCACGATAGAGCAATTTGGCGGGAAGGTGATCTATTCGGTTCAAAACGAGGTCGTGCAGAAGCGTTATCTCAACGCCAGCAACCTATTGACCGCCCAGGAGAAAAGCAAACTGGAGCTGCGTTTCTGCGATGTGTCGGATGAGTCCCAGGTTGAAGCCCTGTTTTCCGGACTGGGTCCCCTGGCGGGTGTGGTGCATTCCATCGCCTATGCCAACCCCAAAACCTGCATGGGGAACGAGTTCCACACCCGGTCCATGGCGGATGTGCTCAAGTCCTACCAGATCAGCTGCGCCTCTCTTGCTACCGTCAGCCAATGTGCGGTGCCTCATCTGGTGGACGGCGGCGGCATCGTGGCGCTGTCGTTTGATACCCACCATGTTTATCCGCAATATAACTGGATGGGGGTACACAAGGCGGCGCTGGAAGCGCTGGTTCGCGCCCTGGCCCGCCGTCATGGCCGGGACAAGATCCGTGTGAACGCCGTCTCGTCCGGGCCTGTGGCCACCATGGCCGCCAGCAAGATCCCTGAGTTCGAGCATATCGGCAGTATCTGGTCCCAGTCCAGTCCGATCCCCTGGGATTCGGTAGCGGACCGGCAGGCTGTTGCCAATGCCACGGCCTTTCTGCTCAGTCCGCTGGCCGCTAAAATCACGGGCCAGATTCTCGCCGTCGATGGTGGTGCCGCCATCATGGGCGGTCCCCTCATGGAGCACGAACGGCCCGTTTAAGAAAGCCTTCATCGCGAGAGGAAGACTTCACCACTAATCAAGAAATGAAGAAATCCAGAGAAGAATTTTGAACAGAAGTCGCGAAGACCGCGAAGAGTAAGACAATATGGCGGCATTTCTTGTTCGGGAGTACCCGATCCAAAAATTCCGCCATGGTGCTTCTTAAATTAAAGAACACCGTTTTGCGATTTTTGACGGATGGCGTAATCGCCAGACGCAAAAATCGCAAAACATTTTCTTCTTCGCGAGCTTCGCGACTTCTGTTAAACCTCTTTTCTTATTCTGGATTTCTTCATTTCTTGATTAGTGGTGAAGTTCTTCTTTCCGGCGTGTGAGTGAGTAAGATTGCCTATTCCTCCATTATTGTATAATGTCGGTTGTGATTAATCGGTAGATGAGAGGATGGTGTTATGACTTCACCCACTACGGTGTCTGTTCCGGAAACGTACTATGCGCCCGCCGCCCGCATGACTGACCTGCAGGTGAGCGACTGCGCCCAATCCATGGTCCGCAATCCCGTCGTTGATGCCCTGCTCAAATGTACGGGAGGCTTTCTGGCCATTCTCAATGAACAGCGCCAGATCCTCGTTGCCAATGAGTCATTTTTAAAGTCAGTCGGGGTTTCCGACGTGAGCGAGGTCCTGGGGCTCCGGCCCGGTGAGGCCCTCCAGTGCATTCATAGTGGCGAGCATGAGGGCGGCTGCGGCACGACGGAATATTGTGCCACCTGCGGCGCCGTGGTGGCTATTATGACCTGCCTGGGCAATAACGAGGCGGTGGAGTGTCCCTGTTCGCTTACAGTCCGCCAGGAGGGGGTCAGCAAGCATCTCTACTTCAACGTGCGGGCCTGCCCGCTCACCCTGTGTGAGCGGCGCCTGGTGGTGCTGTTGATGCAGGACATCAGTGTGGATCAACGGCGAGCCGTGCTGGAGCGGACGTTCTTTGACGAAATCAGCAGCACCATCGTGGCGGCACTGGGCCGGAGCAAGCTGATGCTGAAGGCGGAGGGAGAGCGGGCCCACATGTTGGCGGAAGATATTTTCGGGGCCTTGATCAGGCTGGCGCAGGAGGTCCGGACCCAGAAGGCGCTGGCCCATGGGTCGGACGGGGCCTTTCTTCCCCTTTCACGAATGACGGCCGTGGCGGAGGTGGTGAAGGTGGTCGTGAATACCTGTCAGGCCTTTCCGGTGGCGCAAGGGAAGTCTCTGCGGGTGGAGGATAAGACGGGTGGCCTCACATTCAAGGTGGACTCCTGGTTGCTGCAGCGGGTGCTCGGGGGCATGGTGATGAATGCCCTGGAAGCCTCCGCAGAGGGCGATGAGGTCCGGCTCACGGCAGAGGTGAGCGGGTCCCTGCTCACGTTCTCCGTCTGGAACCGCCAGGTCATTCCCGTGGAGGTCACAAAACGGATCTTTGAGCAGAACTTCACGACCCATGCCGAACTGGGGCGGGGTATGGGCACCTATTTCATGAAGGTGATCGGCGAGCAGTCGTTGGGTGGAAAGGTCGATTTCTCCACCTCCGCAACCGGGGGCACGGTCTTCCGCATCAGTTTGAAAGTTTAGCCGGCGAACGGGAAGAAAGACTTCACCACCCTCCTTCGTCCCGCAAAAGCGGTACTACGGAGGGCAGGCTAATGGGGAAATGAAGAAATCCAGAATAAGAAAAGAGTTTGAACAGAAGCACGCGAAGATCGCGAAGGAAATTCAAATGTGGCGTTAATTTTTCCGCACGAGTACATGCGGAGAAAATAAACGCCACGGTTTCTTTGAAGAAATGCAGGGTTATGTATTCTTTTCCATTAGCATCCCACAGAAATCCTAATCGTAATCTTAATCGTAATCGTAATCTACTGCCCCAGAAAGGATTACGATTACGATTATGATTACGATTACGAAGGAAATTCAAAAGTCACAATCTCGTATACTATTCTCAAACATCAGTAAATAAAGGGTTTTACGATCATCAAACGCTTCCTATGGGACGCCAGTGATTCTTTTCCAATGTCACGGAAGCACCGTGTTGCGATTTTTGATGGATGGCGTACTCGCCAAACATAAAAATCGCAACACATTGATTTCTTCTTCGCGATCTTCGCGTGCTTCTGTTCAAAATTCTTATCTGGATTTCTTTATTTCCCAATTAGTGGTGAGGTCTTACCTGAAGCGCTTGGTCAGGTCGCCGTAGGCGTCGATGCGGCGGTCGCGCAGGAAGGGCCAGATACGGCGGACCTCCTCGCTCTGGTTCAGATCGACCTCCGCCAGAAGCAGGGCTTCCTTTTCGCTGTCGGCTTGGGCGATCACCTCGCCCTGGCACCCGGTGGCAAAGCTGTGGCCCCAGAACTGGATGCCGCCCCGTCCCGCGGGTGAGGCTTCAAACCCGATGCGGTTGACGCTCAGCACGGGCACCCCGTTGGCAATGGCATGCGCCCGCTGACTGATCACCCAGGCCTCCTGTTGGCGTTGTTTTTCGGCCGGGGTATCGGTGGGCTCCCAGCCAATAGCCGTGGGATAGATCAACAGTTGCGCGCCATCCAATGCCATCAACCGGGCGGCTTCGGGATACCATTGGTCCCAGCAGACCAGGACCCCCAGTTTGCCGACGGAGGTCTGAATGGCCCGGAATCCCAGATCGCCCGGAGTGAAATAAAATTTCTCATAATAGGCCGGGTCATCCGGGATATGCATCTTGCGGTACATTCCGGCAATCGAGCCATCGGTTTCAAACACCACGGCGGTATTATGATACAGGCCGGCGGCCCGGCGCTCAAAGAACGAGCCGACCAGCACTACCCCATGGTCGCGGGCGGCCCTGGCAAAGGTGTCGGTCAGGGGGCCGGGAATGGACTCCGCCAGGCCGCACAACCCCGGATCCTCCACCTGGCAGAAATAGAGGGAGGTGTGGAGTTCGGAGAGGACCACCAGTTTGGCGCCGGCCTGCGCCGCCTGTTGGATGGCGGCCACGCTCTTGGCGACATTGGCGGCCCGGTCAGGCCCGAATGAATGCTGGATCAAGGCTGTTTTCATAGTCATTGGTCAGGTATTTAGACTGTAGGCTGTAGACTGTTAGGGAATACGTACATTTCTGTTTGTTCTCAATGGCGTCCCACAGGACTTAGGTATTAAGGCTGTAGGCTGTAGACTATTAGGAAAATCGTACATTTCTGCTTGTTGGGCATTTCTGAAATTTAAAGAGCCACCTTCTGTCGTTTCACCTAACAGCCTACAGCCTAAACCGCTACAGCCTATTCCCCCTACCCGAGTGTTCCTTTAGGCAGCTGCATGGTCACGCAATGCAGGGAGCCATGTTGCAAAATGAGGGTGGAACAGTCAATGCCGATGATCTTCCGGCCGGGATAGGCTTGGCCGATGGCCGTGAGGGCGCGGGCATCGCAGGGGTCATTATAGACGGGGACCAGCACCGCTCCATTCAGGATCAGGTAGTTGGCATACGAGACGGGGAGGCGATGATGCTCCTCATCGTATTTCGCCGCTGGCCAGGGCAGGGGGATGAGGCGGTAGGGGGTCCCGGAGAGGGTTCGCAGCTGGCTCAATTCCGTGGCCATGGCCGCCAGTTCCTGAAAATGCTCATCCGCGTTCTGGTCGCAGGCCTGGTAGACAATCGTGTCATGGGGCGCGAAGCGGGCCAGCATGTCGATGTGGCCATCGGTGTCATCGCCGGCCAGATATCCGTGTTCCAGCCAGAATACGCGAGAGGCGCCCAGCAGCCGGGAAAAGGCCTGGTCGGTATCCTGCCGGGTCATGTGGGCATTCCGGTTCGGATTGGCATTACAGGAGGCCGTTGTGAGAATCGTGCCGTGTCCGTCGGTTTCAAGGCTGCCGCCTTCAAGGATCAGGGGGACGGGGCGCAGGTGCGCCGTTCCGAATGCGCCGTGTTCCTTCAGCTTCGAGGAGATGAGGTTATCCAGGGTGGCATTGAATTTCCCGCCCCAGCCGGTAAATTGGCAGTCCAGCAGCACCGGATGCTGGTTCTCGAAGACCGTGATCGGCCCGAAATCGCGGGCCCAGGTGTCGTTACAGGGAATGGGATAGCAGTGGATCCGGTCGGGTAATGCGTCCGTGTGCTGGAGGAAATGGTGGACCTCGGCCGGAGTGGCGGTGACCACGATCACGCGCCCGTGGTGCGAGGCGGCGGCGATGATCCGGGCAAACGTCTCCTGTGCCGGGCCGAGATAGGGCTGCCAGTCGGTGCCGGCATGGGGCCAGGCCAGCAACACGCCATCCTGTTCCTCCCACTCGGCTGGATATCTGAGGGTGCTCATAAGGGAATCAAGATAAGTGCCAGTAAAGAGCGCGTCAAGCCGATAGCCAGCACGGGCGGCATAATTGACAACGTGTCGGGAGAAAGACTTCACCCCTAATGGGGAAATGAAGAAATCCAGATTAAGAGAAGAATTTGAACAGAAGATCGCGAAGACCGCGAAGAAGAAATCAATGTTTTGCGATTTTTATGTCTGGCGATTACGCCATCCATCAAAAATCGCAAAACGGGGCTTCCTGAATACTCGGAAAAGAATAATTAATCCGGCATGCCTTCAAGAAACCGTGGCGTTTATTTTCTCCGCATGTACCCGTGCGGAAAAATTAACGCCACATTTGCATTTCCTTCGCGATCTTCGCGATCTTCTGTTCAAACTCTTTTCTTGATCTTAATTTTCCGCATTTCTTAAATTAGCCTGCCCACAACGCTGCGCGTAGTGCTGCGGGCGGGTGGTGAAGTCTTCTCTTCCCGGCAGTAGTGGCGGTTTTGCCTTTCCCGTTGGCCTTAGGAATTTTTATGATATTCTGCGGACATGCCAACGATGAAAAAGAAATCTACGTTAATCGATACGCTTGAGAAGCAATTTGAAGTGACGCTCCCCTGCATGCGGCGCATCAAAAAAGCCATGACCTCCGAAATGGATGCCGGGCTCGCTGGCCGGAAGAGTTCCCTTGCCATGCTGCCCGCCTTTTGTGATGCCGCCAGTGGCCGGGAGAAGGGCCAGTATCTGGCGCTCGACCTTGGTGGCACCAATTTCAGGGTCATGCTGGTCGCTCTTTCCGGCGCAGGCCAGGCCCCGCGTGTCGTCGCCGAGTCAAAGTATAAGCTCAAGGGCGAGCAGATCCGCGGTTCAGGAGAGGTGCTTTTTGGCGCCATTGCCGGGTACCTCCGCCGCTTCCTGAAAGACCACGCGTTCACTGACGCGTATGCGCTGGGCTATACCTTCAGTTTTCCTGTTCGGCTGCTGGGTATTGACGAGGGGATTCTCATGAAGTGGACCAAGGAGTTCTCGGCCACCGGCGTGGTGGGACAGAAGGTGGTTGCGCTCCAGTGCCAGGCCTTCGCCCTTAAAGGCGTGGCCAACGTCCGGATTGTGGCCCTGGCCAATGACACGGTGGGGACGCTTCAGGCCCGGGCTGTGCTTGATCCTGATTGCGGGATGGGGGTCATTCTGGGGACCGGCTTCAACATTGCCCTGCGTGTGGCCACCCGGCGGATTAAGAAGGAGATCGGCGGGTATGCCGGCCAGGGCATGATCATCAATATGGAATCCGGCAACTTCCCGAAGGCACTGCCTGCCACGACCTATGATCGCCAGCTCGATCGAGCTTCCGGCAATGTCCGGCACCAGCTGGCTGAAAAGATGATCTCCGGGAAATACCTGCCGCAACTCGTCAGGCTGGTAGTGCTTGACCTGATCCGCAAAGAGAAGCTGTTTGAAGGGCGGGTGCCGCCGGTCTTTGCCGGCACGGAGACATTCCAGGGCCACCATATGGATACACTGGAATCCGGAACACCGGCAGCCGTGCAAGGGCTGGCGGTAGAATTGTTCGGACGGGTGCTGACTCCGGTGGAGCGACGGACGCTGGCGCGGGTGTGCCGCATAGTCTCCCGGCGGTCCGCCCGGGTGGCGGCGGCGGTGATCAGCGGGGCATTGACCCGGGTGGAGCGCCGTTCAGCGAAGCGGGTCACGGTGGCGGTGGATGGCTCACTTTTTGCAAAATATCCCGGCTACAGCCGGATGTTGGCGCAGGCGATGCGCGAGTTGGACGGTTCGGCCGGCAAAGGGGTGCGCCTGACATTGACCCGCGACGGCTCCGGTATTGGCGCCGCCGTCATCGCCGCCGTGGTGAACTCCAGCCGCTAGAAGCCTGTCGAAAAACATCCCCATCGGAATAGTTTCCCTTGGAGGGACGGGCTCTGTTCCGTCCAAATGCCCGTACCAGGCGAAGGTCATGAAGATATTCGAGATCGTCAGCAGGATTATGGTTTGCATGGGAGGGGCTTGCGCGGGAGTTTCTTCAGGCGGTGATGTTCAAAGAAGTAGACCCCGCCAGTGAGGTGCGCCAGCGCGGTGACCGTGGCGTCGGGCTCCATTTTACTGAACCCGTTCATCACCAGCCGGGTCAGGAACTCGCAATCATAAAGGGCGGAATGGAAGCGGTTGGTGCGGAGCGTGCCCTCCGGCAGGGTGGTATCGGCAATGGTATGCGCAGCATGGTTCGGGTTCAGGCTCTCGGTCAGGTAGTGCAGTGCGTAGCTTCTCAGTTCCGGATGCCAGGCCTTGAACAGGGGGAGAGTATCGAGGATGGGCGTGGGAGGGAAGGGGAGTTGATTCCGCGTGAGTTCCTCGGCGATAAAGGCATGGTCGAAGCGGGCGTTATGCGCCAGGAGGATGGTATTGCTGGTGAACGCCTGGAAATCGGGAAAGACGTTTGAAAAGGGCGGCGCATTGGAAACCATGGCCGGGGTGATGCCGTGGATATCCTGGACCACGAGGGGAATGGGGATATCCGGCTTGATCAGCCAGTTGCGGCGCTCCAGGATGGTGCCGTTCCGGAACTTGATGGCCCCGATTTCCACAACGCGCTCCTGTTTGGCTGTCAGACCGGTGGTCTCCACATCAAACACCACAAAGGTCGCATTGGAGAGGGGGCGGTCCAGCCAGGACTCGGGCGCCGCATAGACGGTTTCGGCCACGAGTTGAAAGGCGAGTGTCATGATCAGCCTGAATGGGTTAGCGTGACTTGGATTGCCAGGCACGATCGATCTCCAGTTGCATGGCGCGGGCGGCCTTAACGGGGTCTGCGGCCTCGACGATGGGGCGGCCGACCACCAGATAGGTGGAGCCGGCGTCCACCGCCAGGGTCGGGGTGGCCACGCGTTTCTGATCGCCCACATCGGCCCCTGCCGGGCGGATTCCCGGGGTCACGAGAATGGGCCCGGCCCCGAAGCGCTGGCGCAGGGCGGAGGCTTCGTGCACGGAGGTGACGACCCCGTCAATCCCCGCCGTCAGGGCCAACTCGGTCAGGGCCAGGGCCTGGTCGGAAACCGAGCGGCCAATGCCCAGATCCTTGAAGTCATCCTGATTCAAACTGGTGAGGGTGGTCACGGCGACGAGGCGCGGCCGGGCAGGCCCGAACGCGGCGGCCGCCTCCGCAGCCGCCTCCAGCATGGCGCGTCCGCCAATGGCATGGACGGTGATCAGGTTGACGCCCAACCGGGCGGCGGCGGTGACGGCATTGGCCACGGTCCGGGGAATATCGTGCAACTTGAGGTCGAGAAAGATTTTCTTGTTCCGGGAGGTGAGGAGGTGCAAGACCGACGGCCCTTCGGCCGTAAACAGCTCCAGGCCCACTTTGAACCAGGTCAACTCGGCAGAGAGTGTATTCAAAAGCGGGGTCACTTCGGCCGCCGCGGGCACATCAACAGCAAGAATAATTTCGGGTTTCATGATTCCCATTCCTTTTGTGGTAAAAAATGTGTTAAAGCTTTACCAGTACATGGAGTTGTTTTCGAGCTTTTTCGAGACTCAACCGCTGAATCCAGGGAGACTATGACGCCAATCCGATGGGGTATTTTAGGGCTGGGAAAAATCGCGAAGAAATTCGCCCGGGGCCTGCAGTCGGTGCCGGATGCCCGGCTGGTGGCCGTGGGGTCGCGGTCGGCCGGCAAGGCCGCTGAGTTTGCCGCCGAGTTCGGGGCCCCGCATGCCCATGCCGGTTACGCGGCTCTGGCGGCCGATCCAGAGGTGGATGTGGTTTATATCGCCACACCGCACCCGATGCACCATGGATGAGCTACGCCGGCAGTGGGGGCTGATGTATCCGCAGGAAAAGGGTTGACGGATTCCGGTCGCTGGTCGCAGGCGGGGTCTGGATCCCCGGCGTGGCTTGAGCAGGAGCTCTTAAGGAGAGACGAATGAGTTTTTTTGAGGTGGGAATGTTGCTGTGTTTCGGGGCCAGCTGGCCGTTTTCCGTGTATAAAACCTGGAAGGCGAAGACCAACAAGGGCAAAAGCCTGATTTTCCTCTGGCTGGTCTTTATCGGTTATGGATGCGGCATCACGCACAAATTGCTCTATAACCGCGATCTGGTGATTGCCATTTATGTTTTAAATGCCACCCTGGTGGCCGTTGATATCGCCCTGTGCACCATTTATGCAAGGCGCGAAAAACTCCAGCCAGCCGGGTGAATCCGTTATGATAAAAGCCAAGCTCGATCACGTGTTTTCTGATCCGCTTCTCATGGGGGCGGATCCGGCCACCGGCTTAATGGCCGTTGAGCATGGGGAAGGAGGCGCCCGGGACCAGATGACGCTGTTCTGGCGCAAGGATGGCCGGACCGTGGAGACGGTTGTCCCCTTTTCCCCCTTCATGCTGCTGGCCCGTGAAGAGCTGCTGACGGGACTCGGGGCGGAGGCGGAAGTCACCGGGCTGGAAGGGGACGCCCCGTTCCGCTGGAAGGTCAATTTCCCGACTTGGAAATCCTGTCAGCAGGCCAAGACCCGACTGGCGAAGGAGACCGGCGCCATGGCCGGGAATCCGCAGGCGCCCTATTTCCTGCTGACGGATCCGGTTCAGCACTATCTGATTCAGGCCGGGCAGACCCTTTTCAAGGGGCTTCAGTTTGGCGAGGTGCGCCGGATGCAGGTCGATATCGAGTGCTTTACCACACCCGGCTATGACTTCTGTAATGCGGACCGGGACGGCGACCGGATCATTGCGATCGCGATGGGCGATTCCTCCGGTTGGCGCGAGGTGCTCTCCGGCGCCGACTATGACGAAAAAACGTTATTGGAACGTTTTGTGGCGACGGTGCGGGAGCGGGATCCGGACGTGCTGGAGGGGCATAACATTTTTAATTTCGACCTGCCGTATCTCACCCGGCGCGCCCAGCGGCACGGGGTAAAATTGGCCATTGGGCGCAACGGGGCCAAGCCGGCGTCGCGGCCGAGCCGGTTCTCAGTGGGGGAGCGGACGCTCTCCTTCACCCGCTACGAGGTCTTCGGGCGGCATATTGTGGATACCTATTTCATGGTCCAGGCCTATGACCTGACCCATCGTTCGCTCGAGGGGTACGGGCTCAAGGAGGTGGCCCGCCACTTCGGGATCGCGCCTGCGAACCGGACGATGATTGACGGGAGTGAAATTTCAGCGGAGTTCACACGTAATCCTGAAAAGCTGATGCGCTATGCCCTGCACGATATTGAGGAAACGGAAGCGCTCAGCCGTCTCTTGTCGCAAAGTGCTTTTATTCAGGCCCAGATGATTCCCCTCTCGTACCAGAATATTGCCATCCGCGGGAATGCGACGAAAATTGATGCCTTGATCCTGCGGGAATATCTGCGGCAGAAGCGGGCCATTCCCCTGCCGGAACGGGGCCGTCCCTTCGCCGGCGGGTATACGGATCTATTTATGCAGGGCGTGATTCAGAATGTGCAGCATTGCGATGTGCGCTCGCTCTATCCCTCGTTGATGCTGACCCGTCAGATCGGCCCCAAAACGGACAGCCTCGGGGTCTTTCATAAACTATTGGAACAGTTGCGGCGCTTCCGGCTGGATGCCCGAAGGCATGAGCAGGCGGCGGCTTCTGACGGGGAGCGCCTTCATTTCGGGGCCTTGCAGGCCACCTTCAAGATTTTGATTAATTCGTTCTACGGGTATCTGGGGTTTGATCAGGTTCGCTTCAGCGATTTCGATGCCGCGGAACGGGTGGCGTTGGAGGGGCGGGCCCTGCTGCATCAGATGATTGACTGGCTGAAAACGAATGGGGCCCAGCCGGTCGAGATTGATACAGACGGCGTCTATTTTGTGCCCCCGCCGGGCGGCGGCGCGGCGGCGCAGGCCTCATTCAGAAGCCGTTTTGCCAGCTCCCTGCCGCAGGGGATTGAGGTGGAATTCGATGGTGAGTATGTGGCGATGTTCAGCTACAAAATGAAAAACTATGCCCTTTTAACCGATACACGGGAGATCATTATCAAGGGAGCGGCCCTGAAATCACGGGGCCTGGAGCCCTTCCAGAGGAAATTCCTGCGCGAGATGATCCGCCTCAAATTGGAGGGGAAAGAGGCCGCTCTCCCTGATCTGAAGGCAGAGTATGAAGCGGCCATTTCCGAACGGCGCTGGCCCATTGCCCTGCTGGCGAAAACCGAAACACTGCAGGATGCACCCGCCACCTATGCCGCCAAAATCGAAGGGAAAGGGCGGGGCCGCAACGCGGCGTACGAGCTGGCCTTGAAGTCCGGCCGGGACTATCGGGCGGGGGATCAGCTCTCCTATTATGTGGCGGGGACCAGGAAAACGGTGCAGGTGTTTGCGGCGGCGCGTCGGGTGGCGGAGTGGAATCCCGTTGAGCGGGATGAAAATGTGCCGTATTATGTTGCGAAATTAGACGCGCTTTATGATAAATTCTGTGGCGGAAAACTGGGTGGCGAGCGGGAGGACGAATGAACAGGAAAAGCGGATTTACTTTAATTGAAATTTTAATTGCCATGACGATCATCGGCATTCTGTCGGGCGTGGTGGGACTATCGGTGTCCGGCTATTTGAGGAAGGCCAAACTGGAAGCCAGTCGCGCCCAGATTAAAACCTTCCAGACGGCCTTGCAGATGTATAAAGCCGCCCACGCGCTGTTCCCCTCCACGTCGCAGGGCCTGGAGGCGTTGTGCGTCGCCACCTCCATTCCGCCCGTGCCCCGGGATTACCCGGCGGAAGGGTATCTCGAAAGCCGCAATCTGCCCAGGGATCCATGGGGGAATCCTTACGTCTACCTCGTCCCCGGCAGAAAAGGGGAGCCCTATGAGATCGTTTCCTATGGCGCCGATGGGGAGGAAGGCGGAACGGGCGAGGCGGCCGATATCAGCAGCGCCCAGCTATAGGGGGATATTTGACTTGAGCAACGAAGTCTGGACCCCCGGCCCGCCGTCCCGGTACGGCTTTACCCTGATTGAGTCCCTGGTGGCGCTCGCCATTCTGGGTGTCATTGTGGGGGTGCTGGTCAATGTCCATCTCCAGACGTTACGGGCCGAGTCCTTTTCCCGCTTACGCGGGGCGGCGGTACTGGAAGGTGAAACCATTCTATCCCAAGCCTTGTCAGGGATCGGGCGTCAGGCTATTGTGGACCAGGCAAGTCGGGAAGGGTGGAGCGTGGAGGCCACGCCGGCGAGCAACTCCCTTGCGGGGGTGGGTGTGTATGAATGGCGGGTGGCGGCATCGAATGCCGGGGCCCCGGTGGTGACCCTCTATTTGAGGGCAGGGGAAGAGGGAAAAGGGAACCGTGCAAAATAAATTAAAACAACTTCAGGAGCTCCTGCGTGAAACCGGCGGGGTGGTGGTGGCTTTTTCGGGAGGCGTGGACAGCACGTTTCTGGCGGCAGTGGCCGTACAGGTTCTGGGTCCACGCGCTGTGGCGGTGACGGCCTTGTCATCCACCTATCCCGAGTGGGAGCAGAAGGAAGCCACGGCGCTGGCGCGGCAGATGGGAATCCGGCAAATTGAGGTTTCCACGCACGAAATTGAGGATCCCTGCTTCTCGTCCAATCCGCCCGACCGCTGCTATTACTGCAAGAAAGAGCTTGTGAATTACGTCAGGGCGGTGGCGGACCGGGAGGGCATTGAGGTGATTGTGGATGGCAGCACGGTGGACGATCTGAGTGATATCCGGCCGGGGCGGCGGGCGATGGCGGAGGGGCGGGTACGCAGTCCGTTATTGGAAGTGGGGCTGACCAAGGCGGAGGTCCGTGCGTTGTCGCGGCAGATGAACCTGCCGACGGCGGATAAACCCTCCCTGGCCTGCCTGGCCTCGCGAGTGCCATTCGGATCCCCTATCACCGAGGAGAAGCTGAAGGCGATTGATCAGGTTGAAAGCCTGTTATGGAAGCTGGGATTCCGCCAACTGCGTGTTCGGCACCATGGTGAGATTGCCCGTATTGAGGTGGAGCCGTCCGAGTTAGCCCGGCTCTGCAAGTCTGAAGTGCGGGTGGCGGTGGTCAAGGCCGCCAAAGAAGCCGGTTTCAAGTATGTGTCCGCCGACCTTCAGGGATACCGGACGGGCAGCATGA
>JBIKMI010000282.1:0-3667 GCA_044359285.1 Kiritimatiellia bacterium | reverse complement strand
CGGCCTTCGGTCTTTTCATGGACACCCTATGGACCCGGGCGCTTCAAAGGGCCGTTCGGCTCGCCGCTTATTGCTCCAACTTTCACCCATGGGGCGTCCGCTTCGCGCTCGCGACCCACCGGATCGTGAGCTTTCGCCGTCGCGCCATATTGCGGCGGTTCGTACCTCTCCCCCGCAAAATGGCAAATACGCGACGGCTCGTGCTCGCAAAAGCCTCGCACACGCACACGAACCGGCGGGGCCGACTCGTCCCGCCTACGGCGGGATCCGCCCCATGGGTTCAGTTTCCACAAACGCGTCGAGCCGCCCGTCCCTTTCAAGCGCCAAGAAAGAACTCGGTCGGCAGTAGCCGCCCTCGGAGTCCCGCATTCGCGGGATTGGTACTGGCGGGCCGCAAGGGGCGGGCCAGTCACCGCCATCGGTCCGGGCTCAAAATTCCGCCCCGACCGCTGTCGGCACCTGTCACGCCCCTTGCTTCAATGGCCCGCCAGCCCCACAAAAGAGCGCGGCGGGCGGCCCTGATCAACGCTGTTTCCCCCCATCAGTTTCCCCCCTTTGGAATCCCCCCTTCCTGATCCCCCCTTCAAACTCGAACACGCCAAAGGGGGAAAACCGCAGGGGGCAACAGCGCGGCGTCTCCACCGGCGCGGCTGAAGAAACCGCGGGGCCCCTCTCTCCCCGCGGAGCCGCGCCACGCCGCCCTTCGGGTTGCCAGTGCCACTCCGCCGCTTGTCCCCCTTGCGCCAAGGCCCCCGAGGGGGTGGGCGCCAAGTCGGGCAGGGGAGGGCTCGTTCCTCACACCTCCCCAGCCCTCCAATGTGTTCGCAAGCTCACCCATTTTTGCGGCTACGCCTTAGCCCCCTTGCGCCTTATCACCCCCGGAGGGGGTGGGCGCATTGGTTTTGCGGCGGCGCGCCGGCCTCGCGCGGAAGAGCGCCTGCAAAACAATGATGGGGAGGTCCCCATACCCCCTTGGAGACGCGCGTGTTGTCCGGCGGCCGGGAATAGATCAGGCCATCGTGGTCATCCGTTCCATCGCGTCTATTTCTGGCAACCCACCACAGCCCATTATGCCACCGGCCAACGAATTTCCTCGCTTCATCGGTGAATCAGCTTTACTCCTCATGTCAGCATGTATAGTTTTTTAACAGTAAACGGAATACGGAATTCTGAAATTATTCCTGAAATGAATGGTTTGTGTCGAACCGATGATAGAGCAACACACATCACAGTGCCCTGACAAAGCTTTTACCATTGTCTCAGTCCTTTTATTCACCTTGTTCCAATCGTATTCAGCCTACGTCTATTTCATCAACGATTGGGCTGTAATCATACTTCTGATGGCGGGGCTTGTAGGTTTGCCGTTTCTCGTGAAGTTCATCGTCTTCGCGTCAAAAGGACGAATATGGTGGAAAGCCTTCGTATGGGCGCTTCCTTTTTGGTTTGTCGTTTGGATCACTTTAGCAAGACCTGACGGGATCCTGAATCGAATCCAGGTTCACGAAGCTCAGGCATCCTTCTTTATCCCTTCGGATGCCATACGAGTCGAGATGACGCAACCCCGGCGTCACAGCCGAGCCGAGATTCAGCAGTCCTGCTACTCTCGTTTGACGGCCGGTGAACTGCTCGAATTCTATTCGAACAACATAGAGCGCGCAGGATTTGAGCTCACTGGCATCAAGAGGAACCAGATTCAGAACCGCAATCCACGCGATGATTACCGGATCATCGGCTACAGGAACGCCCATGATCGTCAATGTCGGGTCTGGATTTTCGAGACTGGTTCGGATGATGGGCTACGGGAATTCCGTCGCGTACGTCAAGAGTTGACCTTCAACTCAGCTTTGGGCCCACCCATTGTGGGGCTCTGAAAACAATCGGTAGTAGTCTTTCTTCTCCCCCCCAGGCCCCCTCATCTCCGCATTCTGCCTACTGCCATCTGGCCATGGGGCCCCCGCCTTGCGTGACGCACCGCGCCTGTTATTCCCTGAACGAAACTCCGCAAAATTCAGCGTAATTCGTTGCGAATCAATAACTTTCGGCAAAAACGCGTTTTCATGTTTTTCCGGCTTTCAAGTGCAAAAACCCCAGCAATTTGCATGGTTTATTGCGAAAATGCCCTGTTTCTGACTGTTATTTGCACTGGTCTAAACCATAATTGCCTGATCACCATCGCCGCCAACATACGTTACATACGCTTCTTTTTGACCTACGCACGTACGCGCGCGTGAGATAAACCCTTTCGGGTTTTGAGAGAGGGGGGAATATTATTATCCCTGATATAGCCAGAGAGTTGAAAATGAGCGTATGTAACGTATGTGCCTTCAGATTTTCTCTTTACTGGTCAGGTTTGGCAGGGCGTCAACGGCTCTTCGCAGGGTGGCTCGATCAATCTTCGTGTAATGCTTGGCGATGGCTTCGGATTCGTGGCCCAGCAACGCCATGGCGACAACATCGGTTACGCCATGATTTCGCAGAGCACTGGCCGCACTATGCCGCAGGCTATGGAACGACACCTCGCTTGCTGTCCGTGGCGCTCCCCGCCCCTGTTTCTTTTTGGCATGGGTGCGTTTTGTTACAAGCCCAGCCAGTGCAAGGATGTCATGGAAGCGATTTGACAAGGTGCCGGTGGTCTTGCCTGCCGCATCATAAGCGTTTTGGAAAAGAGGAGCGGTCGGGTTGTCGCTTGAGGGGATGGCCATCAGATAATCCATCAGGGGGCCGGCAATGGGCAGGTGCATCGGGGTGCCTGTTTTTTGAGCCGTAAAGTGGACTTCCGCAGCCTGCAGGTCAATATTAGCCCATGTCAGTCCTGCAATATCAACGAGCCGTGCGCCGGTGTAGTAACCAAAAAGAACCATGCCCCGCCATTCCGTGTCACATACCGCCAACACATTACGCAACTCATCAAGCGTGAAGGGGCGGCGGATGCCCTTTTTGCCCTTCACCAGGTTGACACGCTCGAATAGGTTTTCTTCAAGCAGGCCGTCCTTCCGGGCTTGTCGCCAGGCGATGCCGATGATCTTTAATGTTTTGTTCGTGGTGGCGGCGCTCAGGCGGCGGGCAAGGGTATCCCGAAAGCCGGTAATTTCTTTCAGGGTGATGGTGTCAATGGGCCGATCTGCTTTTGTGCCCAGATGCTTCAGAAACGCTTTGACAGAATGTTGGTATTGCACCTGTGAAGACTCCTCGACTTCAAGGGACTTGGTTGTCAGCCAAGCGGACAGGCACTCCCGGACGGTACCCGCAGGTAGGGTCTCACGGGTGGCACGGGTGAAGATGTCCGCCATGACCTTGCGGACTTGCCCTTCCGTGAGGCGGCCTTTCCGGCCATCCTTGGCGGTGTCAGCCCATTCAAGGCAAAGACGCTGGGCCTCCTGGCGATTCGTGGTCTTGGTGGATTTAAACGAGCGGCGCCCATCGGAGTTTGTGAAACTCGCAAACCAGAATGGACTCTTCGTGATCTTATGGATACTTGGCACGGCTTGATCCTCCTAAAAGTCATAACAATAGTCATAACATTCGCCCGTGTCAACGAGGTTTCAATATGACTATTTCTTAGGAAAACCGCATATTTCTAGGCCGCAATTATTACGGGGGTTCGAATCCCTCCCCCTCCGCCATCCTTCGCTCTGCGCCTGTCGGCTTGAGCTACGGATGGTCTCCG
>JBIKMI010000047.1:0-13402 GCA_044359285.1 Kiritimatiellia bacterium | reverse complement strand
AAGGCGGTGCGCGCGGCGGCTCTCCTCGCGGCCAATCGCATGGTTGCCCTCGAGCCGATAGAACACCCCTGTCCCGATCCCGCCCGTTCCGACAATTGCCGTGAAATCCACCTTCATGACACCTGAACCCTGACACCTGACCCCTGACACGCTCATCAAAACTCCCACTCCGGATGCAGCGAGCAGGGATGCGTGGCCGTTTCCTTCGTCGCCGTGATGATGGCGTCCGGGTGCTCCTGGAGCAGGGTCAGCGGATACTCGCTGCACGGAGGGGAGAAAAGCGCCACACGGAACGCCGTCATCTTCCATGCGCCGGTATCGCTGAACACACGGATCCGGCGCGCCGACATGCACTCCTTGACACCGATCGTGCAGGACATCGGCGGGATGAGCTGATAGGCCGCGCCGACATTGCGGTGAGCCAGGGCCAGGACCGTGTCGGGATTGTTGTTCTGCACGCGCATCTCCGCCTGGCGCAGGTCATCGAGCGAAAGCGGACTATAGGCGTCCCGCCGCGCCTGATTGTACGCGATATGACCGTCCTGCCCCCAGCCACCGAGGCAGATATCCACCGGCGCCTTCCAGAAAGCCTCCCGGTAGCACGCCAGATTGGCCGGCTCCATCCAGAACCGCTGCGCGTCGGGCACGGTCAGCGCCGGATCCACCGGACCGTAGAAAACCTGTTCCATCGTGGTGCGGAAGTTGAGGGGATGCCCCTTGGGTAACAGGCGCCCCTGCCAGTCCAGGCACTCATCCATGTGGAAAACGGTCAGGTTCCGCAGCGACACACGGGCCGCATTGACCTTGCGGGTGAAGGGCTCGTACCAGGCCATCGGGCCACAGGGCACAATGGCCCGGGTCGGCCGGCCAAGCCGGTTGTTTTCCACCACCACATCCATCAGCTCCTGGCTCATCAACTCGCCCATGGCGCGCGAATCGGCCACCAGGCGGTATTTCATGCGGGGCTTGTGCGCCTCGAACTGATCCACGGGAATCGAACAAATCCGCAGCAACGTCTTACGGTCAATCACATGCATCTATATCATCCTTTCTCATCAACCATTCCCGCTTCACCCAGTTACGTTCGTATACCAATAACGCAATAACCATGGCAGCCCTACGGGACGCCAGCGAATCAAACTCACATCGGCGCAGATAACCCTGAACGGGTTCAAGTCAACGGAAAAGGATCCGGGAATGCCAGCTTGGCCGCGGCGAGCTTGCCAGCCTTCGTATCCTTGAGCCGGACCAGATTGCGGATAAAGGTCTCGGCGTAGCGCGACATCCGCCCCAGGGTCTGCCGGTCCGCCGCAAACACACCGCGCTCGATGCCGTACTGCATCAGGAGGTATGAACTCCAGTCACTGACAAGCAGGATGAACGCCGCGAAGTCGGTGTAGCCGGCGTGGATCTCCTCGTACAGTTTCGGATGCATGACCACCCGCGCCGCTTCGAGCTTTGCCAGATGGGTGCAGGCGCTGTCGTACGCGTCATGCTTCATGCGGATGATCCCCTCCAGCAATTCCCGCGTCGGATTGGCGATCGCGTAGGGGAAATCAGGCTGGATGAAGCCATCGAACATCCAGTAAATCTTGGCGTCATGCAGCGAGCCGAAGGGGCGCCGGTTCTGGATACCCCGCCCCCACTGGATGCCTTCGCTGGCCAGCCGGTCACCGTCGAGCAAGGCATCCACCACGACCTTGGGCTGTGGCGCGCCGAATTCCTTCTCCAGCCAGGCGCCGACCAGTTCGGCGTCGGAACGGGCATCCCCCTTGGCGAGTTGCTCGAACAACCACGTGTTCATGCGCCCGAGGTTGCCCTTTTCCGGATCCAAGGTACGATCGTTGTTCTCCACGTTGATCGGCAGGGAGACATACCCCGCCAGATGGTAATCGCACGCCGCCTGATAGCCTTGTCGGATGTGCTTGATCTTGCACCAGGGCCAGGGCTTCTGGTTATACAACTCGAAGGAGACCTCAATGATCTGCTCGCGGTCAGCCGGATATTTGCCCAGGACATTCGTCAAGGGACTGCCGTCATGGATGTCCATGCGGGTGGACTTGTACATCACCGGCACATCCGGCGGCAACGCCGCGAAGAGCTTCGGCAACACCTCGGAGGGCAGGTTATGCGGCTTCCCGATGGGCTGGAGATAATCCGTGGCGTTCTTCAACCCCGTGATCTCCTCGGTCAGGCGGTGCCCGTCCCGGTAGTACTCGTCCGGGAAATTCCGCCACCAGAGCCGGAAGCAAACCTGGGCTTTGCTGCCCGCTTCACGGATACCCTCCCGCGCCGCCTGCACATTGCCGGCCAACCGCTCATGGATGGGCATCTTCGCGTTGATCTGGCACCAGTAGGTGGAGGCAAGGTCGCCGGTGGTGATGATGAACATCCCCACCTCGGGAAACGCCTGGGCAATCTCCCGGTACTTGCACTTCATCAGGTCCCATGTTGCCGGATTGTCCGGATTGAGAAACGTATGCCGGTCCCCGGCCCCGTACTGCGTGGTCTTCTTCAGGACCCCGACCAGTTCAGGGTATTCGAGCTCGAACACCAGCGGCAGCATCGGCTCGTAGAAGTGAATCACCGGCTTCATCCCCAATTCCAGCGCACGCGCGGACATGGCGCGGATATGCCGGCGCAGGGCTTCAATCCATATCCCGTCGGACTGGTGCCGGATCGCCGCGACCTTCGGATAGTCCTCGAAATAGATGGGAAACTCGTCCATCTCGCGGCCCGTCTCCGGGTCGCGCGCGAACCACAGGTGCGAACACGGGCCGACCGAATAGATGACGGCCATGTTCGACCCCACACGGGCCGCCTGCTCGAGCGACGCGGCGGAAGGGGCATAATGAATACGATACTTGAAGCTCATAAAGAATTCTCCTTTTGATTAGCCAGCTCTTATTTCATTTTCCCGGTGATTTTTCAATGGCGAAATGACCAGCCACCTTGTGGCTGACCACCGTGTCGGAGGCTACGGGCTGATCCATCTTGATCCCGCCCAGGGGCCATTTCCCTCCGGGCTGGAGAAGTCCGAAAATAATCTTTGCCGCCGCCTTCTGCCCCTGCGGAACCGCCCCAAACGTGCAAAGCACGGTTCCCGCCGACGGCACAAAATGGCTGTCATACAGGTCGTTCGTCGCGAGAATGACTTTCTTGCCGGTCGCGGCCACCTTCCGGACGAGTTCGCGGTTGGAACCGCTGCCACGCCAGAAGATGTTGGAAAATACCACCACATCAACCTTGTCAAGCCGGTCGAACAACCGCCGCTCGTCATCCTGGCTGGGTGGCGTCACGGTCTCCATGGAGATGATATTGCCGGGATTGCCGAACTCCCGCATGTATTCACTGAACATCCCCGGATGATAGTGCACATCATTCCCCTTCTCGTGATAAAGCGAGATGTACTGCTCAACGACAAGCACCTTCTTGTCCCGGGACAACGGCAGCAGGCCGTCGCGATCCCTGGTGACGATCGACGCCTTTTGGAAAACCTCCTCGCAGGTGAGCCTGATCGCTTCATCCCGCACCGGCTCCAGGGCCTTTTCCGGCACCGGCAGGGCCTTCTCCTCAAAAAGTCCGAGTTGGAACTTTGCCTCAAGGATCCGTTTCACTTTCTCGTCGAGATCCCGCTCAAGAAGCTTCTTGTCCTTGACGGCCTGCAGGACCAGGTTGAAGCTCGCTTCGGTCTCGTGTTCAGGATTCTTGACCAGGACCAGATCCGCCCCGGCTTGCAAGGCCATCAGAACGGCGGCGGGCACGGAACCGGCAAAATCAATGGCGCCATGCATGCCAATGGCATCGGTCGTGATCACCCCCTTGAAGCCCATCTCCTGCCGGAGAAGCTCGGTGGTCATCTTGTAGGAGAGCGAGGCCGGCGTCTTGGACGGATCGAGCGCCGTGAAGCCCTGGTGGGCCGTCATCACCGCGAAAGGATGCCCCGATCTGATCATTTCCCGATAGGGCAACAGCTCGCAGGCATTCAACGCCTCCCGGGTCTTTCGTGAAACATCCAGCTGATCGTGGGCATCGGTCACCGAGTCGCCCCGGCCGGGGAAGTGCTTGGCCGTCGGCATCACGCCGCCATCGAGGAAACCCCGCATCATCGCGACGCCAAAGTCCGCACAACGCGCGGGATCATCCGAAAAAGCGCGCATTCCCACCTCGGGGTTTTCCGGTTGGACATTCACATCCACTTCAGGACTGTGCATCCAGTTGATCCCCTGCGCCCGCAGCTGCCGGGCGATGGCCAGGGCGCAACGATAGGCCAGGTCAAGGTCGCCCGTGGCCGCGATCCCCATGGACGAGGGGAACAAATGGATTCCACCGCGGATAAGATCAATGGAGAGGTCGCCCTCCTGATCGGTAACCAGATGGAGCGGGATACCATTGCGCTCAAGGGCCGTTTCCTGGAGCCTTCGCATCACCCGCGCGAGATCTTCCGGCCCCGCATACGGGGCGAGTTTCCGGTAGACGAAGGCGTCGCTGCCATCGTAAACGTCGGCAATAATGTGCGGTGTAATCCGCAACCCGCCACAGCGGAACGTGTTGATGTACTTTTGCTCGAAGGGGGTGAAGCCACAGCCGGTGTGGTTCAGGGTCAGCACCTGGCCGACCTTGTCTTCAAGGGTTAATCTTCCGATGATTTCGCTGATTCGTTTTTCAATGCCTGCATTCATAGTCAACTCCACTGTTTAAGATATAAACCTCACTCATCTTTCATAAACCAACCTACTCCACCTGCACCCGGTAGAACCTGGAGCCGGCCTTGTCCACCGACACCGTGCGGACATTCACCGGCGCAACTCCGGGGATATTGGAAACAACGGGCGACCAGGTTCCGGCCATCAGATTGGTCCGCCAGGCGATGGAATATTGACGGTTGGAAACGCTTTGCCACGTCAAAACAAGGTTGGTTCTGGCCGACTTCACCCCGGTGACCACCAGCCGCGAGCCGGGGTTCGTCGGAAGGGTCCCCGCCACATACTCCTGCCAGTCCGGGAACCGGTCGCCATCCGTGTCCGACGTGGCGGTCATGTTGGTGAGGCTGGTGAAGTAAATCCGCTCCCAGTCATCCGGCATCCCGTCGTAGTCCACATCCGGGTTGAACTCGTAGGCGCCCATATCCAGGGCGCCATCGCTGTAACGGAACCGTACGGAACGATGCTTCACGTATTCGTTCGTGATGTTGTGCGCCGGCAAGGCCGCCGGCGGCAGCGACGTGGCGACGTTCACACACGCGGAGGTGCTGACCAGCTCATAGACCTGACCGGTGGCATTCACAAAGCCCGGAGACGTGCCGGAGATATTCCCGCCCAGATTGCTCACCACCCCGGAGGCGAAGCTGTTGACCCACCCGGTCTTGATCCAGTTGTTCCGCAGATTCACCCGGCCGTTGGCCGCATTGATCTCAAGGTTATCTCCCGTCGCCGTGACGTACACGATGTTGTTGCGGCAATCGGCGGTTTCATTGGACGAAGACAGGTTCAGCAGCGTGGTGCGGGTTGCACGCGTGGAAACAATCGTGTTGTTGTAGAAATACAGCGTCCCCTGCCGGTATTGGCTCAGTACTCCGGAATCGCCGCCGTAGTGGCAGATCTGCCGGCTGTTCGGATCCTCAGGCTCGACCAGGACATTCCCGTACACATAGGTCGACCGGTAGGCGGGATCGTTGTAAATGGCGGCATCCCCGGCATCCACCAGATCAAGTTGCCGGTTCCCGGATTCAATCCAGTTGTAGCGGATCACACAGCCGCTGGATCTGTCCTTGAGGTTGCTTCCCTGGCAGCTCGCGTTGCGGAGCGGCCCGAAGTAATTGTACTGGAAGGTGATCCCCTTGGACGTGGTGTAATTGTTGTGCTCATAGGCGCTGCCCTCATTACCGTTGCCATAGATCCAGCAGCTTTCGACAAGAATGTTGCTGCCGGTGCCGCAGAACAGACCGTTCCCGCTGTCGCGAATGACGCAGTTACTGATAGTGATGTTCTCCCCCTTCGAAATATAGATGGCGGCAGCGTTGTCGAGATAGGCCTTCCCGGCGTTGCCGGCGTCGTCCGTGAATGTGAAGGGGATGCGCCCGCTCTTGACGTCGAGATTCTCGATGCGGATATATTGTGGCATGACTTTGGCCGGAACGGTCGCTTCGCCAATCTGGATTATCCCCCGGTCTTCGTTCGAGTAGTCGAGCGCCAAACGCGTGGTCGCATTGCTGCCCTCGATCACCGGCAACCTCCCCTGCGCATCCGGGACCCCCTGGACCACAATCCAGTTGGTGGATGTGCCCTGGCGGCCAATCACCCACTTCTCCCTGTAGGGCGTCGCCCGATAATGGATTCGCACCACATCTCCGGCGTTGAGCGATTCCCACGGCACGGCCCCGATACTCGTATAGGTCTGATTCGTGCCGACGCTATAAATGACGGCCCATGCATCGGACGCCAACAGCAAGACCATCCCCGCAAAACTGAAGCCGGCAGAAAGTCTCTGGAGACTCATGCCCCGCCATCCCTGGCCGCATTGCGCCACGGCAACTCGGGATTCTGGACACAGAGTTTGCCGCCGGTGATTTCCAGATGTGTCCCGGTAATATAGCCGGCCGCCTCCGAAGCCAGGAACACGATCGCCATGGCCACATCCTCCGGCTTGCCCAGCCGATGCAACGGCACCTGCGCCACCAGGGCATCACGCCGCGCATCCACCACCGCACGGGTCATGGGCGTCTCAATGACACCCGGCGCATAGGAAACCACCCGGATCCCATGCACAGCCAGTTCGGCGGCAAAGGTCCGGGTCAGGCTCAGGACCGCCGCCTTGGTCGCGGCATAGCCCCCGCTGCCGGCCGAGGGAACCAGTCCCGCGAAAGAGGCGGCATTGACGATCACGCCGCCCCCGGCGTTCTTCATGACGGCACTGACAGCCTGGATACAGATCAGCACGGACGTAAGATTCACCGCCAGCAGCCGATTCCACTCCTCCACGCTCATTTCCACGAGCGCCTTCTGCGGATAGATGCCGGCATTGTTGACCCAGATGTCAACGGTCCCATAACGGGCCTGCCCCTCGGCCACGAAAGCCGACACTTCCTGCGGATTGGTGACATCCACCCGGCGCGCCAGCACCGCCGCCCCCTGCCCGGCCAGTTTCGCGGCAGTCTCCTGCAGCTTCACGTCATTAATATCACAGAGCATGAGCCGGCACCCTTCGGCGGCCATCTGGCGGGCCGTGGCCAGGCCAATGCCGTCGGCACCTCCTGTGATTCCGACCACCTTGTTCTTAAGTCCCAGCTCCATGCGTCTCCCTCCGGAGGTTACCCTTATTTCGCAAACCGCCCCTCAACCTCGCGGAAAAGATCGGCGCAGCGGCGCAGGGTCGCATCCGACATGCCTTCGTGGCAGGTCATGATCATCTGGTTGGCAATCGCCTTCTCCGCGTTCGGACAGCTCCCCTCGTAGTCATACTTCTGCTTGCTCAGCGACCAGGGCAGACCGGACTTGCCGAAGGTGGCCCGTTCCAGCAGCCACTTCTGGCGATAAATGAGCGAGGTATAGGTCGGCATCACCGGCAGCCCGGCCTCGACCAGCTTGGCGGCATATTCAGCACGCGTACACGCGATGCGATCCTCGCGGATCGCGATGCGCAGGAACCAGTAGGCCGGACGCCCGCACGGGCAGTCCATCACCTGCACGGTACGCAACCCCTGCATCGCCTGCCGGAACGTCTCCGCCCGGCGGCGGCGGGTCTGGATAAACCCGGGCAGACGCCGGAGCTGGACACGGCCAATGCACGCCTCGAGGTCGGTCATGCGGTAGTTGAGGCCGACAAAGAGGTTCGACCGCTGGCCGGCCACAAAGGGCTTGCCGCGGTCGGCAAACCGTTTGGCCTCCAGGATCAGCGCCTCATCATGACCAAGCACCATACCGCCCTGCCCGCCGGAGGTGTGGTGCTTCCCGCTCATGAGACTGAAGGCGGAAAGCGTACCGAACTGTCCCACGCGTTTCCCCTTGTACTCGGCGTCATGCGCCTGGGCGCAGTCCTCGATCACCGGGAGATTATGGCGCCGGGCCACCTTCATGATCGCCCCCATGTCGCACGCCTCGCCTGCAATGTGCGCCACCATGATCGCCGAAGTACGCTTCGTGATGGCCTTCTCAATCCCCTTGGCCGACACGTTGAAGCCGCCCGGTTCCGTATCCGCGAACACCGGAATGAGCTGCTGCATCACCGCAGGCATGACCCCGCCCGGGTCGGTGATGGGCGGGACGATAATCTCGGAACCCGGCTCGAGATGCAACGCCGCCACCGCCGTATGGATGGCCGCGGTTCCGGAACTCACGGCCGTGGCGTACGCGCATCCCACGTGCGCGGCAAACTCCTTCTCATAGGCATCCACCTCGGTTCCGCCGTAGCGGTCAAACGCCAACCCCTCCTTGATCGACCGGTCAAAAAGCCGCATCACGGCTTTCTTCTCGGCTGAACCAATCAGATAGCGTGCAGTTGAAATCTTCTTCGCTTTCACTTCCTTCTTCGCTGTCATGATCTCTCCTTCTGTTTGCGATCTATCGCCCCTGACGGCACACAAGCTTAAACAACGCCTCCGCCTCGCCCGGGGTACGGACACCACTGGGACACAACAGCAGGCCCCGCGGATCCAGTTGGCGGACGAGTTCGGGAACTTCTTCCTTCGGACACATGATCACCACCGGCTTGCCGGCCGCCTGCCAGCACCGCAGAATATCGATTTTCGCCAACGCCGATGGCGTACCGGCGCCGGGAGTGTACTGCACGGCGGTGATTTCGGGAGCGGCGGCAATCGCGGCCGCATGGTTGGCGGCCCCGGGCCCGTCCACATGCAGGACACCGCGTCCGGCGCGGCGCACCTGCTCCCACAGCGATGGCAAACATATCTCGGCAAAGTCGCCAGGGCCGATCATGTAGTTGAAATCACAGGTCGGCACCGTGTAGGGCACACGCGATACCGGCCCCACCCAGGAGGTCATGCCGGCCCCGGCCCCGGCCAGAATGGCATTCGTTTCGCGGAAGGCGATTTCCCAGGCGTCCACCAGTTCATCAGCCGCGCGGATCACATCCGCCCGGTGGTCATAAAGATCGTACAGCAGGTTCTCCGAACCGCGCAGGTTGGCCAGGGCATCGATGGCGCCGCTATAGTCAGGCATCATCACCAGGTAGTTGCCGGCGGCATCCTCGGCGGTGTACTTGAGCAGTGCCATCACCGCCCGGTACCAGCGGTTCGCCCGGTCCAGTTTCAGGCACGGCGGCGCATCCCAGGAGGTGATGATCGGCTCCTGCCAGGAGGTTTCCTCCGCCGCCGCAAAGTGCAGCGGGGCCCCCACGAAAGCCGCCGTCGCCACCGGCCCGATGTCCACGCGGATACTCGGCACCGTGTCACCGGCCCAGAAGGTATTCTCGAGTTGGGCTCGGCGCACCCGCAGCCACTCCCCGGGCTGTTCGAGCAGGTCAAAGGCCTTGTCCCGGCGGATGTCCTGCCGGGTGCCGACCGCGCAGTGCAGCAGCGGCCGGTCCGCCTCGAACCGCCACCAGGCCTCCCAGCGCGCCACGCGCTCGGGGAAGTCGGCACAGAACGTCAAGGGTCGGTCATAGGGTGTCGTCATAAGTCAGTAACCTCCACGGCAACAAAACGCGGGCAGGACGGCAACTTTATCACGCCATCGCGGATTTCCACAGTGACGGCGCGGCGGTCAGGATAGGAGTGTACGGCGGCGTTGCCGGCCCGTACTCCGGGCAGGACGATCCGCAAGGGACCGCCATCCTGCTCCGGCATCAGGTTGGCGCAGCAGATCACCAGGTCCCTCCCCCTCATCCAATACTCCACCAGCGTCGTGCGCGGACCTTCCACGCGGATGCCGGCATCCCCCCGCAGAAGCCAGTCGATCTCCTTCAGGATCTCCACCTCGTTCTTCGGCGGCAGAATGTCCTTCGGCATGACATTGCGGTACGGCAGATACGGGTCGCGCGTCAGGTCCGGGTCGCGCACCGGTGTCAACTTCGGTACCAGGCTGACCCGCCCCTTCCCCGCCTCGGCACGCAGGATTTCCCGCAGCTTCGAGATATCCGGTTCCGGAACAAAGTGCGGTGGCCCGATGCGTTCGAGACCGGACAACTGCCCCGCGCCGAACAAGGGGGCGAAGGCGTGTGTGGAACGCGTGCAGGTCCGCTCGTCGCGTAACCCCGCATCGCCCAACAGCAGCAGGCTGCCGCCCCCGCGGACAAAGTCACAGAGGAGTTGCGCCTGCTCGTCCGACACACAACTGGTCATCGGCAGGATCACCAGGCGGCTGCGCTTCAGGCGCGTCGCCAGGTGGCAATCGAGCAGGATGGTGAATGGCTGGTGGTTCTCAAAGAGCATCTGCTCCACCGAGCAGCAAGCCCAGACCGGCGTGTGCCGGATAAAGCTGGTGGTAGCCAGACTCCGCCACACCGCCACAGTGGCCAGGCGGTCATCACGGCCGGTCAGGACATTCGCCTTGGCGCCGGCCCAGTCGAGCAGGTCGCGGATGGGACGGATCGATGCCTCTTCAAACGCCAGCGGCCCAATCAGCCCGAAATCGTTTCCGCGCAAGGCAAACGTCATCCCGTGCGCCGCCGCCATCTCCTGGCTGGTCCGGTCATGTTCACCCCAGAATCCGGTTCCCTTGCCGATCCCGAAATTCTGCCAGATCTTCTGGCTGCGCGCGTCGGTGGATACCCGCACCTCATTGACGTTCCCGTGACCGGCCAGCGTCCCCTCCGGATTGCGCTCGTCCATCGTCAGTTCCCCGGCCGGCCGCTGGGAGACAAAGACACGCGGCCTCCAGCCCGACTCCTCAATGCCGGAATTCGGCATGACCGGCATCACCGTTTCCAGATTGGTCCCGTGGGAAAACAGCGCGTTGTACCGCCACAGGTCGCACCCGAGGTTGGCGCCCATGATGATATCCGGGTCCGCCTCCTTCGCGGCCTTGTCCATTTCCCGGAGCCAGCGCGCAAAGGTTTCGCCCCTGAAATAGCAATACTCCTGCAGGAGCGGATCCTTGACGATGCGCATGGCATCCGCGGGGAAATACACGGGGTCGAACCGGGGCAGGTCCACCTGGTCGAGACTACGCAGGCCGAACAACCGGAACGCCTCCTCGTCCGTGAACCGCCGGCGCAGGTGCGCCCGCCAGTCCCGCATGGCCATCGGGGAGTAATCGAAGTTCGGCCAGTACCCCTGGCCGGCGTTGTCGATGCCGGCAATGGCGGGCTTCACCGTCCGGATGCAGTATTGCAGGAGGTTCTTCTGGTATTCCAGGAACTCCTCGGAATGGTGCGACATGTACCGCCGGAAGATCTGCGAGCCCCAGGGAATGAACTCGCCGAACTGGTTGCGGGCCATCCAATGCACCGCCTCGGGCCGTTCGCGGAGGAACTCCTCGTAATAGACGGGCGGCCCCTGCGTGTAGATGCGAACCCTGATGCCGCGTTTCGTGCACGCCTCGCGGATGCGCGCGGCACGCTCGATCAGCCACTTCTCCGCCTCCAGCCCGAACCCCTTCGAGCAGGCCACATTGACCCACGTGGTGCCGGCTTCCGCGATCTTGTCGAGGTTTTCCTCAGTATCCTCGCGGTTCCAGCGCTCCCATTCCTGCGCGTTGGCGTTGCCGGTGCGCAACCGGTGCATGATCGGCTCATGCGCCCCGAATCCAAAAATCACATTCCCCGGTTTTGTCATCGCTTCCCTTTCCTATCGAATCTCGAATCCCGCCAGATCCAGCCAGCGGTCGGCATAGGTTTCCTCCGCCGCAAAGCGCACCTGCGCCCGGTTCTGGCTGTCCACCAGGCCCACTGACAAATCCACCCAGCCCGGCCTCAGTCCCGCCGCGACCGGCACGTCCCTCTTGAACCAGATGTCGCCCGGCAGCCACGTCCGGATGTCAACGTCCGGCAGAGTGGTGAACAGTTCCTTATCGTCCTGACGGAACCGGAAAGCAAGCGCATAGCGGTGGTAGATCGGGGCTACCCCGACATTCTCGATCCAGACCTCCACCGGCATCGGCGCCCCGGGCTTCACCTGCCGAGGCAGGATCGCCTGACGGAACGCGAAGCGGTAGCCAAGCTGACGGCAGAAAGCCGCCAACCGATCCACCCACGGCTCGGGCAACGCGCAGGACTTGGGCATGAAATACGTGGCGTGGTATTTCAGGCCTTGCTGGAGAATGAAGTCCAGGTCGAGCCCCTTGCGGTACCAGTCCATGGGCACACCGCACGTCTCCAGATGCACAGGCCCCGTCTTCCACGCCTCCTGGGCACCGCCTTCGACAATACCCCTCGGATACGAATCGAACTGGTGATTGAAACACAAGGTCCGCGGCACCGTGATCGCGCCTTCGTTGTGGCGGATACCCGTGTCGCCATAACAGTCGCACCGCCAGCCGCTGCCATGCCGCAACCCGGAACTCATGTAGCCGATCAGCGCCAGCCGGGGCGTATTCGGGAAAGACTGCTTCCAGAGCGCGGCAAACCGGTCGCATTGCTCCGGCGAACAGTGGCCCGCCCCTTCACCCCATGGCCCGATATAGGCGATGTCAATACTCTCGATCCGGCCGTCATACCGACGCCCGAACTCACGGATGAACCCGCCCCACGCCGCCAGGTACTCGGGCGAGTCATGAACCGGAATCGTCTGCTCGGCGCTCTTCAGCCGCTTGACCTCCACCGGATACTTTCGCGCATACCAGTCCGGCACCTGGGGTTGCCCCGGGCTTCCGTAGGCCATCAGCCGCACCGCCAGCGTCTGCCCCTGGCGCTGGGCCGCCTGCAAGGCCTGCTCAATGATCGAGAAGTCATACTCGCCTTCCCGCGCTTCGAACGCCCGCCAGAACCAGCGACAGTAGGCCACGGTGCTGGGCAGATACCCCCGCACCACGCCCTCCCACCGCGGCCAGTCGCCCTGCCGCCGGTGCATCGCCGGATCGGCGGGAACCGGGAACTCCGTCGGCCCCTCCTCGCTCCACCACGTGCCGGGATAAAGTGCCTCCCCGTTGAAATGCTGGAAGGTACAGCAACCCTTGTGCGGATTGCCCAGGTAGCGGTCGCTGTACCTCGGGCGCACGCGGCGGATTGTTTCAGGCGTCATGTTGAGCTCTCTTGTTAATAATTTGGCCATTCTGTCGCACTTGTCGGTTAACGAGAACGGCGACGAGAGCGGTGAACGATTGGGTCAATCTCTACTCGTAATCCGTTCGCGTCGCCGTTCTCGTTTCACCGATTCCCCCGCCTAACCCGGCATAGCCGGAACCAAAACTAAGAGTTTGAACAGAAGCTCACGAAGTCCGCAAAGAAGAGTTATTCTTTACCGCCTCCGGCGGAATAACAAATTTCCTTCGCGATCTTTGCGAACTTC
>JBIKMI010000281.1:0-3689 GCA_044359285.1 Kiritimatiellia bacterium | reverse complement strand
TAGCGGGGATATCGGACAGGAGCGCAGGATCCATTTCCGTTATAGCGAGCCAGTTCTTCTGAATCGCGGTGAGGTAGGGGGCGACCCCCCCGCCGAACAGCAGGTCCACCCCGGGCGCATCAGGTGAGGCGGCGAAGCGGGATTCCAGTTCCTTCATGATCTTGGAGGCCCCCCCCACATCCAGCCATTGAATCGCGACGTCCCGCTGATACCGGGCCTGCATCCATGCGGTAAACCCGCGTGAATACTCGAGCCTGACCTCCCGGCGGTGCGGCGAAATGATCGTGAGGCTTTCCCCGGCCACGGAGACCGTCACGGAGGGGCTGCGGCGTCCTGCTATGAACAGGAAGGGCAGGGCGGCAATCAGCAAGAATAGAATGATGGCTATGCGGCGCATGAATGCGATTTTCTTTATTACTCCAGTTCAACCGTGTCTCCGTACTTAGGTACGGACGCGGAGATCTGCATTTCCTGACGGAGTGTTTCTGAAAAATGATGGGCCGTTTCCGGTTCACCATGGGTGACAAAGACCGTGCGGGGTCGCCGGGTGCCCAACCGGGAAAGCCAGTGCAGCAATTCAGTGCGGTCGCCATGCGCCGAAAACCCTGAAATTTGCTCGAGCTTGGCTTTCACGGGGCAGGCTTGGCCAAAGAGGCGGACAGGCGAGACGCCATTCAGCAGCAGCCGGCCCAGGGTGCCGTTGGCCTGATAGCCCACAAACAGCACTGTGCTTTCCGGCCGGCTGAGGTTGTTCGCCAGATGATGCTTGATGCGGCCCCCGGTGCACATTCCGGAGCCAGCCAGGATGACCACGGTCCCCTTGATGGTGTTGATGGCTTTGGAGGCATCGACCGTCTGCACCATTTCAAGACCGGGGAAGTGGAAGGGGGATTCCTTGGCGCGCACAAGCCGATTCATGTCCGCGTCCAGGATATCCATATTCTTCTCGAAGATTTTCGATACCGTGACCGCCATGGGGCTGTCTAAAAATGCGATGATGTTGGGAATGCATTTGGATTTGCGCAACGCGCTCAGGTAATAGAGCACCTCCTGCGCCCGTTCGATGGCAAAGGTGGGAATGATCAGGTTCCCGCCCCGCGCGACGGTGTCCTTCAGGATCTGGCAAAGCCGTTCGCCGATCAGCTCGGTGTTCTCGTGGAGGCGATCCCCGTAGGTGGATTCCATCACGACATAATCGGCGGCGGGACAAAAGTCGGGATCCTCCAGGATGGGCCGGTTCCAGCGTCCAATGTCGCCGGAGAACACGATCGAGCGGTCTTTGGATTGAATCTGGATGGAGGCCGAGCCCAGGATATGGCCGGCATCCGTAAAGGCGGCTGAAATTCCGTCTGCAATTGAGACGGGCTGCCGGTAGCGGACTGGTGAGAAATGCGAGCAGCATTGCTCCACATCCGCGAGGGTATACAGCGGTTCCAGGGGGCGTGGACCGGTGCGGTTTTCTTTCGCATGACGTTTCTTTTTATAGGCCACATCTTCCGCCTGAATTTTCGCGGAATCCATCAGCACGGTTTTGGCAATCTCCGCCGTCGGGCCCGTCGCATAAATGGGGCCACGGAATCCGTCCCGGACCAACCGCGGAAGATAGCCGCAGTGGTCAATATGGGCATGGGTCAGAAGCACCGTGTCAATGCTGGACGGCGGGACCGGGAAGGGGCCCCAGTTGCGATCCGCCAGTGCCCGTTCCTGATACATCCCGCAATCGATGAGTAACCGCTTTCCACTGATATCCAGCAGATAGCGTGAACCGGTTACATTTTCAGCCGCCCCGAGAAACGTCAGTTTTGCGAACATAGTATGAATGTCTCCTTTGGCTGAGGATGATGTTTATCATGAATGGCGGGGATTTACATGATAATTCTATAACCTTGGCGGCCCACAAGGACACCAGGGTCATTCGTTATTGGTAAATGCTTATTGGGGGAAACGGGATAATGGAGGAACAGTTGATCCAGAATATAGCGATTGCAAATGTAGTACAAATGAAATACTATTGAACTACATTACATGGAGATCTTTTCATGAGTACGGCAACACTACAGGTTCGATTGGATAATCAACTTAAGAAAGAAGCGGATATGTTTTTTTCAGCAGCGGGATTGGATATCACTACTGCCGTTCGACTATTCCTTCGTCAAGTCGTGATTCGGCAGGCCATCCCATTTGAAATTGTGGCGAGCGATGCTTTTTATGCTCCCGCCAACCAGAAAGTACTTAAAAAGGCCATTCACCAACTGGAGTCTGGCAAGGGGAAGCCCCATGCACTCATAGAGGATTGACCTATGACAAAGGTGTTTTCGGATGAGGGATGGGCAGATTATGTCTACTGGCAAACCCAAGATAAAAAAATGCTCAAGCGCATCAATTTCCTGCTGCAAGACATCGAACGAAATGGGAACAATGGAATTGGGAAGCCTGAATTACTTAAAGGGATGTCAGGTTACTGGAGCCGTCGCATCAATGAGAAAGATCGACTGGTGTACAAAATTGATGACAAAGCCATTCTGATTGCTCAGTGCCGCACGCATTATGGGGATCATTAAATGGTATCTCAACAAGGTGGTGTAACGATACGCGCGTAAACTCGGCCCCTCACTACCAATGGAAAAGCGAAAAATTATCGTCAATGACCGGATGCAGAAGGGTTTTGTCTACTGGCTGACGGAACCGGTCGGGCAACATTTTCATCCTGCGTTTGATCCTGAGTTAACCCCGAAAGAAATGCTCGAAATGGGCGTCTTCGGGGGGAAATACATGACCGATTGCCAGGCTGAATTTCCTGAATCCTGGTTTCTAAAAGCCAAGCTGAGTCCGGAGAAACGTAATCCTAAATTGAATTTCTTCGGCGTCCATGCGTCTAAGCCGTTGAGTTATTGGCGTGAGAAGGACTGGATCGATGCCGATGATCCGCGCGGTTGGTTCCAATGGTATTGCCGGTATTTCATGGGGCGTCGTGGCCCGGATGATGAACGGCAGATCCGGCGCTGGGCCGCCATGACCCGTCATGTGGCCCAGCTGAAGAAAGCCTGTCCGGCCGGAGATATCCATTGCCGGCCACGCCAGCGCCAGGCCCTCCTTCACTGGGCCTACGACAGCCGCACGCTGTGATCCGCTTATGCTGGCTAATGGGGAAATGAAGAAATCCAGACAGAAATTTTGAACAGAAGCTCGCAAAGACCGCGAAGAAGAAATAAATATTTTACGATTTTTGCGTCTGGCGTGCACGCCATCCATCAAAAATCGTAAAACGGTATTCTGTGAATTGAAGAGTAAAACGGAAGGCAGAGACTTGCGCAGGGAATAGTTTCTGTAATTCCTTAAGAACCCGTTGCGGGATTTTTATGCGGAGTACCCGCCGCATACAAATCCCGCAACATTTCTTCTTCGCGATCTTTGCGAGCTTCTGTTCAAACTCTTTTCTTAATCTGGATTTCTTAATTTCCTGATTAGTGGTGAAGCCCTCTTACTCGCTTGATCAGGTTATTTTTTGAACTTCCCGGCAACCCATGCGTATTCCCGCACGGTACTGTCGACCACGCCGCCGGCTTGCAGGTCGGGCGGCAGGACATGGAACGTATAGGTTTCGATCTCCAGGTGACCGACCGGCAAGGTCTGGATCTGGCTCCAGAACCGGGCATCCAGGCTGGCGGCGGTGGCATGGAGCGGGCCAT
>JBIKMI010000280.1:0-3736 GCA_044359285.1 Kiritimatiellia bacterium | reverse complement strand
GTTGAAATGTCGATGGCGCCAAGGGTAAGCAGTCTCCCGGCATCGAGGCTGCTGGTCAGGTACACGGCAGTCTGAGCACCCGAGATCTTGCCGGTCAGCGTCAGGTTGTTGGTCCCCGCCATGGTCTGGGCGGTGAGGGTAACCGGGTTGGCGATCGTGCGGTCCGCGTCGCCCGGGTCGAGCGTGCCGGCGGCCATCACGATGGCTCCGGCGCCGAGCCCGAGCGCATTGGCGTGACCCATGATCAGCCGCCCGCTGTGATTCAGCGTCACCGTCCCGGTGAAGGTATTGGTGCCTGAGAGCGTCCACGTGCCGGTGGTCGGTTCCGGCGTGCCGCCGCTGGGTCCTTTGTTGATGCTCGTGGTCTTTCCGATTGGATCGGCGATGACCGACTGAATCTCGCCTTCGCCGGCGCCATCCAGGGTCAGGTTGATGTTGTTCGTGGTCGCGCCATACGCCACCGGACAAGCGGCCGCCGTGAACGTCAGTTTTCCGCAGCCCGAGGCCGTCAGGATCTTCTCGGACGCAACCGCACTGTTGAATTGCAACACCCGGTCCGTGGCGTGTCCGGTACCGATGTACTTCAGCCGACACCGCCGGTCCGTGCCTGATCCCATCGTGATGGTGCCGTTGGCCACCGAAGTCGGCGCGCCCAGGGAACTGGCGCCGCCGCTGACATTACCGAGGGTGTTGATGAGCAAGGCAGCCCCGCTCTCAATGGTCGTCGGCCCGGTGTAGGTATTGATCCCCAGCAGGTTCCAGATGCCCGGAGAACTGCCTGCGCTAGGGTTCGCGTTCACCGCGGTCAGCGTCGTGACCCCGCCGTAGTCCGCAATCACGCCCTGTATTTCCGCGACAAGGACCCCGCCGGCATAGAGTTGGAGGGTCTTGGCCCCGCCACCGCTGGAACTGGCGAACGATGAGGTGTAGGTGAGCTTGCCGGAGCCGCTCTGACGCAGTTGGATGGTGCCCGTGGTGCCCACAAGGTCGAGGATACGGTCCGTCGTGTCACCGGCGCCCGTGTAAACGAAAATGCAGGCGTTCGCCCCGTTGCCCAGGGTGATGGTGCCGTCCACCACGTTGGTCGGCGCGCCCAGTGCGCTCGCCCCGCCACCGACGTTCTTGATGGAGTTGAATTGCAGCAGCCCGTTCTCCAACGTGGTCTTGCCCGAGTAGGTGTTGGCGCCGTTCAGCGTGATGACCCCAGCGGTCCCGCCCGTCCGCGCCGTCACGCTCCGCTTGCCGCCCGCTTCGCTGATGACGCCGTTGAGGCTTAGTTCCGTACCGGAGGTGCTAGAGGTGTTGGTGACGGACAGATTGCCCTTCAGGATGATGGGCACGGTGATCGTGTCCTTCATCCCGGTACCCAGTTTCTTGGTTATCCAGACGCCGCCCCCCGCGCCGTCGGCATCCAACGTGAGGGTCTCGGTGGCCGTGTTGGTCAGGGTGTAGGTGAAGAACGCGGTTGTCGGATCCCCAATGGTGAGCGCCCCGAGGTTGACGCTGCTATTCAGTGTGACCACGCGATCCGCAGTGATGTTGGTCGTCAGCGAAGCCGACTGTCCGATGCCATCCGGGTACGGCCCCGGCGTCCAGTTGGCATCCGTCCAGTTGCCGTTGGCGTCGACATTCCACGTCCCGCTCGCCGCCCGTACCTCGCCACCCGCCAGCAGCAGAATCGCCGCGATGATGGCTGTTCGTTTCGTTACCCAACGGTTCGTTAAATCCATAGCCGCCTTACCTCCTGCTGATATGTTCTACTTCATTTACATTTTGCCATAGATGGCCGGGGAAAAGGGCACAATTGTCTTGCTTATGAGTTGTTTGTTCTTGCATTTTGAGATAAATGACGCCGGACTGGAGGGCGAGGCTTCGCCGAGCCGGATGGGACCAGAGGTGTATTTCAACAGGCGGCTACCGTGCTTCGCGCGTCCCCGCTTTTCAGGGCGTCCGCTGGCGGATCGCCGCCGCGGTTTTGCGATCCACCTTGGGCTGGACACTCCAGTACTTCCCGTAGGCGCGGGTAAAGGCGTCCGCGTTCCGGTACCCCGTACGCGCCGCCACCTCCTTGGTCATCAGGCCCTGCTCCTGCAGCAGCTTCCGGGCAAACTCCATCTTGCACCGGCGGAAATAGGGAGTGATCCCCTCCCCCATTTCCCGCTCAAACAGGCGCCGCAGGCTGATCGGATGAATCCGCAGGGCGCGGGCAACGTCACCCGTCCCGCGCACACTGCCCAGAAGCGATTCTATCGTCCGGAGTACCGTCCGGATCGGCAGCGATTCCCCGCGCCGGGCGACGTTGTCCGATCCGGTGTAGTCGTCCATCCAGGTATTCCCGTCCAACCCTTCGAGCAAGGCGTTGCGGAACGAGATGTCCAGCCGGCGGTAGTGCGCATGGGCGCTGGAGTGCATCGGCGCCACCCCTTCCACCAGGCTCGCGGCGTAGCGGTACAGGGGATACCGGCGCTGTACCGCCGGATCCTCCCATATCGCCCGCACCGCCAGGAAAGGGCGCCGCTCGGCAATCCGGAGCGCGCGCAGCGTTTCCCGCGCATGGATGGATCGCAGCACGGCCACGGCCGCGTCCGGCTGCTCCTTGCTCCAGGGAATGCACCAGCCACTGCTCTTGAGTGGCGCGCGCGGCAGCGTGCCCTCTCCGAGCGATGGACCGCGGGGAAACGGCAGGAAGACATACCGGCGGACTTGATCGGCCGGCATGTTTTCAAAATCGGAGAGCCATCCGAAACCCCCGACATGCCCCCTCAACTCGCGCCGTCCCGACCGGGGATGGGCGAGGGCGTCAACCGTCAGCAAGCCGGGGGCGATGATCCGGGTCCAAAGCCAGTCGTACGCCTCAACCGCCTTGTACGACTCCTTCAGCAGCGCCGGGGCGGAATCCGCGGCCACCCCGTTCGATCCCAGCAGCGACAGCAGGAAACCCAGCCGGGTGCGCTCACTGCTGGCCAGCATGACCAGCGTCTGACCGCTCCTGACCAGCAGTTCGGCCATCGCTCCGAACTCGTCCCAGGTGCGCGGCGGATCGATGCGCAACCGCTCCAGCACGGCCTCGCGAATGAAGAACACGAACGGCGTGATGTCGTCGGGAATGGCATAGAGCCTCCCGCCGACGGTCGCCAGCTCGAGGGCCTGCGGCGCATAGGCGGCCAGTTGCCGGGAAGTGAACCAGGCATCCAGCGGGCGCACCCATCCCTCTTTCGACATGGAATCCATGACTTCGACAGGCATCGTGGCCAACGTCAGCCGGGAACGCCGGTTCTCGAGTTCCTGCACAACCTGGACTGGACCACCCGAGGCCGACTGCCATTCGAGGTCCGGAAAGAGGCGCGAGTACACAGGAAAGGACGGCGCATAACACAGCGCCTGCGGCTTGCCTTGTTTCGTATCCACCTTCTTATCCCTATCGCGTTCAGAACGCATCCCACCCTCCATGACAATGCTTGCAACCGTAGCACAACGGCCCCCGTGAGTGCAACATAGGCCAAAGCCTGAAGCCCCTTTCAAGGCGCATCCGGACCGGCTTGCGATGGACCTGGGGCTTTCTTGCCGCTAAGAATGGCTGCCAGCGACCGGCGCGCCTCCGCATACGCACCGGGATCAGCGGCTGGAACCGGCCCCGTAAAATGCCGCCCGGTTTCCCCGTCCGGCAGGGGCGCAAAGCTCACCATGCGCGCCGCCAACGCGGAAGTCCGCGCCGGATCCCGCGCCGCCGCCAGTT
>JBIKMI010000279.1:0-3745 GCA_044359285.1 Kiritimatiellia bacterium | reverse complement strand
CATATGGCGTCAAACATACGGGGGCATCTCCCATGGTGTCAAGGAGATATATGCGTGTTCCGCCGCCTTCCCGCTTGGTGCAGACGAGGTGGCGACCATCAGAGGCCCAGGCGGGGTCCTCGTAGTTCCCGTTGGCGGGGCTGACCAGCCGTTCTTCCATGGTGGCTGGATTGATAATGTAGATGGAGTAGAGGCCGCTCCGCTTGCTGCTGAAGGCGATCAGGTTGTTGGCGCCCCAGTCGGGATCGACATTTTCCTTGCCCCGCGAGGTCAGGCGCCGGCTGGTTCCGCTGCGATCCATGACGTAGAGCTGGGGGGACCCTGCTCCCGCCATATCGGAGACGAAGGCGATCTGGGAGCTGTCAGGGGACCAGGTCGGACTGGCTTCACCCGCCCGCGGGGTGCGCGTGAGGCGGGTCAACTGGGCGCTGCCAAACGACTTGGAGTACACCTCGGGATTGCCGTCCTTCGACAAGACCATCAGCATTTCGCCGCCGCCGGGGGCAATGCCGCCCGCCATGTTGATTCCCGGACTGCGGGCGACCACCGAGCGCTTGCCCGAGGGGAGTTCGATCATGTAGATGTCGGCAAAGCCCTTGAGAAAAGAGGTGTAGACGATCTTGGAGCCATCGGGCGCCCAGCGCGGGGCAAGGCTGATGGATTTATCATGGGTGAGTTGGCGCAGGTTGCCCCCGTCGGCATCGCAGATGTACAGCTCCTTGTTGCCGGTCACGTTCCCGATCATCGCGATCCGTCCTGAACAGATCCCGCGAAAGCCCTTGATGGCCATAATGATGTCATCGGCGACCTTGTGGGCAAGCCTCCGTGCGTTCGGGGAGGCATCGGTGTAGGTTTTGTTCAGCACGACGCCGGACTTCAGGACGTTGAAGACCTGGCAGTCCACAGTGAGGGTGCCGGCATTGTCATGACACGAGCCCGTGACCGTGAAGGAGGCGGGGCGGACCATCGAGAACCAGCCGCAGCGGTCAAGATCCGACGTCAGCGTTTGGCGGAATACAAATCCATTGGCGCCAGCGGCGCCGAACGCGGAAACATCCAGACTGGTTTTGGCGCCGGTGGGTTTAACGACCCGGACCTCCTGGGCGGAGGCGGCGGACGTCAAGGACACGGCGAGAAGGGACACGAATAAAAATGTTTTCATAAGGGGCGCATTATCTCCTTCAGTTGTTTCCTGTCAATTCAAACGCAACGGGGATGCGGCGATGGGAGGAGAGATAGCCTGAGGGTAACCCTGAGACGCGGCGGACGGACTCAACGGCGCGCAGGACGGAGGCGTCCATGGTCTTATTGCCGGAGCTACTGATCATCCGGCTTCCCACGATGGTGCCGTCGGGATTGAAGGTCAGTTCCACGCGGGTGACGAGGCCGGCAATGCCGATATCCGTCGGCTGATTCCAGGCGCGGTACATGGCCTGACGCACCATATCCAGGACGATGAATTCCTGTGTCACGGCCGAGCCTTCGCCAAAGCGGCTGTCGCTATTCAGCAGGCGCCGCATATCGGCCTCGGAAAGCGTTGATTTATTGCCGATTTTCGCTCCGCGCTCGAGCAGTTTGCGAACTTCCTCGGCGGTGAGTTTGCCCTTGCCGCCGGGAAGCGGGCGTTTGACGAGCTTGTCGCTGACTTTGATCTTCGGGGTTTTATTGTCCGATTTTTTGGAATCCACCGGCTTGACGTCCGGTTTCTTCGGTTCCACTGGCTTGATATCCGTTTTCTTTTTCTCTTTATCCTTCAGTTTGGGCGGCAGGATGGGCGCATCATCCGGGTCGGGAGGCGACTCGTCCTTTTTCTCATCGATCTGCTTCTCCGGCACATTTTCCGGTGTTTTATCCGGCTGTTGAGGGGCGAGATCGGTGGGGATGGGCGCGGAATCACCGGGCGGGGCTTCCACAATCAGCTCCATGGGGGAATTGATATCCGAGACCGGTGCATCGCATCCTTGAATGAGGGAGACGGCCAGCAGCGCCCCGATCAGCAGTCCATGACCGATGGTGACCAGAAGCAGTTCTGTTGTATAGTTTTGTCGGGTCTCATTCATTACAGGTCGAAAAAATACCGCATAAGGCGGACGCGGTCAAAGCAATCAAGCGGGCAGAGGGAGTGGTGCCCGTGTCATTTCATGTCCCTGTAGCGAAAGCATTGTGAGGTGTGATCGTTCACCATTCCGACTGCCTGCATGAACGAATAGCAGATGGTTGAGCCGACAAAATTGAACCCCCGGCGCTTCAGGTCTTTACTCATCTGGTCCGATTCCTTCGTCGTCACGGGAATCTCCGCCATCTTTTTCCAAGCATTTTTCACAGGGACACCGCCCACATAACGCCATAGAAACGCATCCAGCGTACCGTATTCCTGGCGGATGGCCAGGACGCCCCGCGCATTCTTGATCGCCGCTTCAATCTTGAGGCGATTGCGCACAATGCCGGGATCATTGAGCAGGCGGGTGATATCCTTTTGGCCGTACCTGGCAATGCGCTCGAAATCAAACCCATCAAAGGCTTTGCGGTAATTCTCTCTCTTTTTCAGGATCGTAAGCCAGCTCAACCCCGCCTGGGCTCCTTCCAGCACGATGAATTCAAAAAGGCGGCGGTCCTCATGAACCGCCCGGCCCCATTCATCATCGTGGTAGGAGATGTAGAGGAGGTCCTGGCTGCACCATTCGCATCTGATTTTCATAGGGGTCAGGGCAGGCGGACGCCGGTTGTGCCGGAGGCAAGGGAGACATGTTTTAACCCCTTAACCGCCTTGAGCCGCTTGAGAATGGATTCAATCCCTGGCGGCTTGCCGCGAACCGCCACAATTTCCATGCAGTTGTCGTGATCCAGATGGATGTGCTGCGTCGAGATGATGGCATCGTGGCAGTCGTGCTGGACCTTGGTAAGTCGCTGGACGATATCACTCTTATGGTGATCATAGACAAGCACAATGGCCCCGACGACTTCCTTCCCGGCCTGCCATTCCGTCTGAACCAGGCTGTCACGGATCAAGTCCCCAACGGCTTTGGATCGTGTCGGGCACTGTTCCCTCTGGATTTTCTGGTCGAACTCATCCACCAGAGCCTTGTCGAGCGATACACTGAATCTGACTATGGACATCTCACCCTCATTGAATAGATTGCTTGAGCCCTTCTCCTTGAAGAGAATAGATAGCGGAGAGTCTAGCGGGATAAGGACGGCTGTAAAGAAATTTGGGTCAGTGGCGGCGGCTGAAGAGGAGCCAGGCGGCGAGGGTTTTAGCATCCTCGATCAGGCCGCCGTCGACCATGGCCTCGAATTCCTCCCGCGTCAGGTATTCCACCGTGATCCGTTCGTCGTGGTCGCCATTCGGGATTTCGGCGGATTCCGACAGTTCCGCGAAGAACAGGTGGATCAATTCATCCACATAGCCGGGGGAGGGATAGAGGCCGCCCAGGGAGTGGAGGGCGACCACCTCATGGCCGGTTTCCTCCTTGATCTCGCGGGCGGCGCAATCCTCCGGCCGTTCCTGAAGTTCCTTCCGGCCGGCAATCACTTCCAGGACCTCCCGCTCAATGGGCTTGCGGAACTGCCGCACGAAGACAAACCGGCCGTCAGGCACCCGGGCGACGGCGGCAATGGCGCCGGGATGGCGGACAATTTCGCGGTAGGCGCGATGGCCGGGTTCGAGTTCAACCTGAAGGGTTTCCACCGAAATCAGGCGGCCTGTGAAGGCAGGCGTAATGGATATGGTTTTTTCATTCATAAT
>JBIKMI010000278.1:0-3746 GCA_044359285.1 Kiritimatiellia bacterium | reverse complement strand
CGATCCGCTGCATGGCGTGGATGCCCGGGAGCGTCACGAGGGTTCGGCTCCGTGGAAAAATGGTGGCAATGCGGGAACGGAGGCGTCCATCAGGGGTCGTCGCCAGTGGATGTTCTCCTAAGATCCGTATGCTCATGGAGGCAGACACTATCAAGGTTCCCCGCAGGCTAACAACAGTTCTTTATGCTTTTTTCTTTTCTTTATCCGGCACGAAGGATGGCTTACCATGCGCCCCTATGAATTCTATCTATACCACGACGATCACCCGGGAGGCGCAACGGCGCGGGATCGACATTGAGGTCATCGATCCCCTGACACCGGTCTTTGTGCTGAAGTATAAATCCAGACGGATCCGCTGCTATAACGCCCTGACCGACCAGGTGGGGGCCGTGACCTTTCATATGTCGCAAAACAAGCGCCTGGCGAACCGGTTTCTCCGCTCGCAGGGGTTCCCGGTACCTGCTCAGGAGGCGTTTACTGATTTGGAAGCCGCGAAGCGTTTTTTGAAAAAGTACAAGTCGATCGTGGTCAAGCCCTGCACGCAGTGGGGCGGACGCGGGGTGTCGGTTGCCGTACGGACCCTCAAGGAGCTCACCCGGGCCATCGATTTCGCCAGGACGTTCGAGGAGGATATTGTTCTGGAAGAGTGTGTCCGTGGCGAGGACTACCGGCTCATCTTTGTGGATTACCGGTATGTGGCGGCGATTCGCCGGCAGGCCGCCCGCGTCACCGGAAATGGGCGGGACTCGATCCGGAAGCTGATCCAGAATCAAAATCGGATGGAGCGGAAGCTCGATCCCAGTCATGTCATTCCGCTGGATGCGGAAACGGGGCGCAATCTGGTCGCGCTGGGATTGAGCTGGACAACCGTCCCGGCCGCCGGTCGTCGTGTCCAGGTGCGGCTCACCTCGAATTATCACACCGGCGGGAGCGTGGACATTGTTACCGAGGCGGTCGCTCCCAAGCTGGTGAAACGGGCGGCCCAGGCGGCTCGAAAGCTGGGGGTGCCGGTGATCGGGATTGATTTCCTGGTCAATGAAAAGACGGGACGCTTCTGGCTGATTGAACTGAGCCCCGATCTTGCCATCTCGCCGCCGGAAGGGGATATTGTGGTGCGCCATTTTATTGACTATTTGTTTCCGGAAACAAAGGGGCTTTGATATGACCGCTGAACCTTCGAAATCATGTCATCTGGTGGGTGTGGCCGGTGTGGGGATGAATGCGCTGGCCCAGGCGCTCGTCGGCGGGAGGTGGCGCGTGAGCGGCTCGGACCGGTATCAGGATCAAGGCCAGGACCTGGAGGTGATTCGCAAGCTCAAGGAGGCCGGCATTCAGTTTTTCGCCCAGGATGGCCAGGGCGTGCAGGAGGACACCGGGGCCGTGGTGGTCAGTACCGCCATCGAGCCGGATAATGCCGATATCGTGGCGGCTCAGCGATTGAATGTCCGGGTGCGTCATCGCGCCGAGATGCTGGCCGAACTGGTGGCGGGCAAAGAGGTGGTAGCCATCGCGGGGACCTCCGGGAAAACCACGGTGACCGGTATGGTCGGCTGGTTGCTGGAACAACTGGGGGCCGACCCCACGGTGGTCAATGGCGGGGCCCTGGTGAATTGGGCAGATGCCCGGCGTATTGGAAATGTCCGCATTGGCCAATCGCGGCTGTGTGTGATTGAGGCTGATGAAAGTGATCGTTCACTGCTGCGGTTCTCGCCCGATTGGGCGCTGATCACCAATATGTCCGCCGATCATTTCAGCCTCGAGGAGACGGAACAGCTGTTCGCTCAATTCAGGAGTCAGGTACGGCGGGAGTGTCTGCTCGGGTGGGACTCTGGCATGCCCTGGCAGGGGCTGGCACCGCAATTAAATAAAGAGGGGGCCCGTTTCACGTATGAGGGGCTGACGTTCGAGTTGCCCATGCTGGGTGAACATAATGCGGTCAACGCCCTGCAGGCGGCATTCCTCTGTCAGCGGATGGGATTTGAACTCAAGCCCATCCGGGACGCCCTGAGCCGGTTCCAGGGGATCCAGCGGCGTCTGGAGAAAGTCGGGGAGGCGGGAGGAGTGACAGTGCTCGATGAATACGCCCACAATCCCGCGAAAATTGCGGCGGCCTGGCGGGCGGTGGCCCCGCATTACCAGCGTGTGCTGGCCTTCTGGCGGCCCCATGGGTACAGGCCTTTGTCACTGATGTTTGAGGATCTGGTTGAAACCTTTGCGGGGCTGTGTCGCCCGGTGGACCGCCTCTATCTGATGCCGGTCTACTACGCGGGCGGAACCGTGACGAAGCAGCGGGACTCCGATGAGTTGGTAGCCCGGCTAGGTGATCGCGGGGTTCCTGCCGCCTGGATGTCGGATTATGATGTGCTGATGGCCGAGATGATGACTCAGGCCAAAGCCGGGGATGTGGTGCTGGGCATGGGCGCGCGCGACCCGGGACTTCCCCTGTTCGCCCGGCAGTTGGTTGCCAACTTAAAATAATCGTGGTGAAAGGTTGACATTGCCATCACAAGTCGGCAGTATGTCGACCCGTTTTACAACGGAAGTTTTCTGATGGGGGATTAGCTCAGTTTGGTAGAGCGCTTGAATGGCATTCAAGAGGTCGTCGGTTCGACCCCGATATCCTCCACCATCAGAAAACACCTTTAAAAACGAACGACACGGAGGTCGTCCCTCCAGCTCAATTTTGCTCGGGCTCAACCCCAGACAACGAGTGGATGCCCGGCTGGGTCAGACCAATAGTTTGGCGCATGGCCGAACTCGACCGCCAGGATGCGTTTGCCGTGCGTATCGGCAGAGTTGAGGATGATGTCGGTTTTCAGGAAATCGCCGCGTCGGATCCCCATGGCTGCATACGGGATTGCCATGTTGAGCTCGTATCCGGTCGATGTAAAGCGGCTGGTCAGTTTGATTTCAGACTCGGGGAGCGGAGTGTTGACAACTCTGCAGTAGGGCGCGGTGCCATCGCGAGCGCCGGGAAACAGGAACAACCCATGCATCTTGCCGGACGTACCCGGCGCAAGATAGAGCTCGACACAATCGCTGATGACCAGGGCGGGTGTTGGCGGGGCGCAGCCCAGGCAATCGTCGGTTACCACGGCGTGGAAAGTCAGATGGTCGTTTCCTGCACAAAAGGCAAATCGCATGGCATGCCCTGCAAATAGACTGAGATCGCCTATCTGAAAATTGGATGCCGCGTCGATGCGGCTCCACGAGAGGGGGGCTGTTTCTGTGGCTGCGACAAGGAAGCGCTTCGAGCAGGGGGGGGCGCCATTGATGGAAAACTGAACGACTCCCGCGTCATTCGGTCGGGCATGGATCTGCGCCTTGACCTGCCGGGAGATGCCAGGCCCGGCCGAATAGGCCAGCGAGATCTGGCTGGTATCATTGGCCGAAACGTCCATCAGCATGTCCTTGATTTCCGATCCAGTAAGGTTGAGAAGACCGAGGGTGGCGGGGAACGTAATGAGGAGGGCTCCATTCATGGTTTCCGCGCGGGGTGGTTGATCGACTTGAACGTCAATGGCAATCCTTCCGTAGTCGGGATCAAAACGCTCGACCGCGCGGGCCATCAGGCGATCGATTTCAAGCTTTTGCGGACATTTTGGCAGGCACCTTTTGCACCTCGTGCAGCGCCGCGCAGAGGCGGGCATCCGGGCGTACTGGGATCGGGACTCCTCGGATAGTTCGAAGACCTCATCGTTGATCAGGAGCGTCATGTTTTCTGGAATGGCAACCCCCTGCGGACA
>JBIKMI010000045.1:0-13672 GCA_044359285.1 Kiritimatiellia bacterium | reverse complement strand
ACACCGCCCCCTTCCCATCCTTCCTGACGAACCTGAACCCCCGCCCCCTGTCTGGATCCAGTCGGCCAAGGACATCCTGAACCGCATCTGGCAGTGGATATTGGTTGGTGAAGAGTACCGCCCCGGCGGGGTGACCATGGAATATGCGGTAGCCACGACCTGGCTGACGCGCGTGGGGATCGTGCTGCTGGTGGCCTGTGCGGGCTAGTTCCTGAAGTGGTCCCTGGATAACAACCTGATGGGGCCGACCACCCGGGTGGCCATGAGCGTTCTGTTCGGACTCGGCATGCTGGGCGGCGGAATACGACTGCTCGGGAATCGCTGGAACATTCTGGGGCAGGGCTTCGTGGGCGGTGGACTGGCCACCCTCTATTTCAGCATGTATGCGCTGGGTCCGCTCTATCACCTGCTGGATTCCATGGTTTTGATTTTTGCCCTGATGATCCTGATCACCGTTGCCGCCGGCATACTGGCCCTCTACGCGAGCTCCATGCTGATCGCCATTTTCGGCATTATTGGCGGTTTCTGTACCCCCGTCTTGCTCAGCACCGGGGTCCCCAACTTCACCGGCCTGTTCAGTTATCTCCTTCTCCTCAATCTCGGGATTCTCGGCATCGCCTATGTCCGTCAATGGCGCCTGCTGAACTATCTGGGCTTCGTATTCACCTACGCCCTCTACATCGGATCGATGAGTCAGTATAAAACCTCCGATTTCCCGGTCGCCCTCACCTTTCTGTCGCTCTTCTTCATGGCGCACTCCACCCTCGTGTTTATCCACAACCTGCGCCGCTCCATTCATGCCACGCTTCTCGAAATTATCCATCTGGTGCTCAACGCCGGACTTTACGCCTGGTTTGCCTACACCCTGATCATTGAGGCGGCCGGCCGCCCCTATCCGGCGCTGATGACCCTCGCCATCGCCCTCTATTACATCCTGCACGTCGTGGCCTTCATCCAGCTGAAATCCACCGATCGCCGCCTGTTGGTGACGTTGATCGCCCTGGCTGGCTTCTTCACCACACTGACCATGCCGCTGGCCATGGAGCAGGAAACCCTCACCCTGGCCTGGGCGTTGCAGTCCTTCATGTTCCTCTGGCTCGGACGCCGGCTCGACAGCGCGTTTCTCCGGCAAGTGGCCTACGGCGTTTATGTCCTGACCTTCATGCGCCTGGCGATATTTGAATTCCCCCGGTTTGACTTCTCCAGCACCCCACCAGCTGATATGAGTGGCTACTGGAAAGCGCTGATCACGCGGTTATGGACCTTTGGCGGCGCCATCGGCTCGTTAGTGGCCGCCTTCTTTCTTGAACTGCACCAGGGCGTCACCCCTGCCCGACAGGCCTCAGAACCCCTACCGGACAGCCCTGATGTGGCCCCCGCGTCCCTGACCTATCGCATTTTCTTCTGGGGCGGTATTGCGACGATCTTTATCTACCTGCATAGTGAACTTTATGTGATGTTCGGCTTTTTCACCCCCTGGCGGCCCGCGGTGCTGACAGGCTTGTGGTGCGCCATGGCGTTTGGTTTTATTCTGCTTTACCGCTCGGCGCAAACCACCCCGTTTCTCGTCGGCCTGATATTCTTTGCCGGTGGCGCGGTGGCCAAAACCCTGTTGGTCGATATGCCCGGGTGGCATCTGTGTGAGCAAGGCTATTTCAAGATGGCCTACACCCCGTTTATCGCGCTCATGCGATGGTTGGATTTCGCCTCGGTCCTTGCCCTCCTCACAGCGGGGGCAGCCCTGATTTACCAACAGAGGCGCAAAACCATTATCCCGGCCCTCTTCGGGTACACCGCCATTGCTCTGCTCTGGCTTTATCTGACCACCGAGCTCTACAGCCTGCTGCACTGGAAACTCCGTGAGTTTGAAGCCGGCGGCATTTCGGTGCTCTGGACGCTCTTCGCCTTCAGCTTCATCACCTGCGGCATCTGGAAGCGGCTCCGCGCCATCCGCATCGTCGGACTCGCCCTCTTCGCCATTGTCGCAATCAAGGTATTTACAGTCGACCTGGCCCATATGCCCGCCCTCTACCGCGTCATCGCGCTCATGGTGATCGGCGTTTTACTGCTGCTCGGCGCATTTGCCTATCTTCTTGCCAGCAAGAAATTTACAAAGGAAGAAAACCCATGATTACGCGCCTGATCCCTTCCATTGCGATTCTCCTATCCACTTCCTGCCTGCCCCTCTACGGGATTACACCCGCCGCCTTTCAACAGTTCAAGTCGCTTCAGCCGCCCACCGGACCATCTACCGGGATCAGCGCCTTCATCCTCGATACGGAATTGCTTGATGCCCTCGATCTCCCGATGGCCAATCTCCGGCTCTTCGACGGCAAGCAACAGGAGACCCCCTTCCTGATCCGGCTCAAGGTCCCCCTGCGCACGGTGGAAAGCCTGCACCCCTTCGCCCCCGCCAGAATAGAATCGTTCCGGACCCTTGAGAACAACCGGATCGAGATGGTGGTGGAGCGAGTCCCGCAGCATCCACAACCGGTGGCGCTCCAATTTGAGTCCGGTGTACGGAATTTCGAGAAACAGGTAACGGTCTCCGGCAGTAATGACCGCCAGGCCTGGACGATCCTCGCGACCAGTGAACCGATTTACGACTACTCCCGTTTTGTGGATGTGAGGCGCGATCGGATCCCGCTGACCGCAGGCGACTATCTCTGGTACCGGATCGAAGTCTCGAACGTCACTGAGAACAAAGATTCCCCCCTGGTTGAGATCATCCGGCAAACGCGCGGCAGTCAAATCGCCAAGGAAACCGAAGCAACGTCTTTCCGGCGGGAGCCATTCCGCATGGATCGGATCACCTTTCTGGAACGCCGCACCGCTATTATGGCAGGCGCCCCGGAGACCGATGAGCACATCCTGACCCAGTGGGCCACCGCCGAAGATAAGCCAAACCAACAAACTATCCTCACCTTTTCCACCCCCCGGGAACCATTGGTCGCAATGGTTCTGGAGACCACGGAGGAAAATTTCTCGCGGAACGTCATCCTGGAGGGCCGCGTCACCGATAAGGAGGCCTGGCAGACGCTGGCGAGTGGCCGCCTCACCCGCATCCGCGCCGGGCGGGTTCACCAAGAGAGCCTGTCCATGACGCTCCCCCGCGAATACCGGGGCCGGCACTTTAAACTGACCGTTCACAACCAGGACAACCCGCCACTAACCTTTTCAGGGGTGCGCACCCGCTACAATCGATACGAGGCCCTCTTCTTCCCAAAAGCGGGGGGCCAATATCAGGTTTATTTCGGGGGGACCGATTGTCCCGCGCCTCACTATGATATTGCCAGCGTGCTCTCCGAGATACCAGCCGGATCAGGCGCACTCTGGACGGCTGGCGCCGCACAACCTAATCCAGAACATAGAAAGCAGCGCGCCCCATCCCTGTCAGGAAAAACCCTGCTAACCACCGCCCTCATCCTGATGATTGCCATTCTCGTCCCCGTCATCATCAAGCTATCCGGAAAGATTTCGCACTCCTAGACGATCCTAAAAAACCGGGTGAAGTCGCTGTGAAACGAAACCAGCCATTCTCATTATGGCCACAACACATGCTGTCGGGACGGAGCCCGCCCCTCCAAACTATCGGGAAGCGGTTGTTTCCAATCAGGGAGGGACAACCTTGTTACCCTGCGGAGTCAGCGGAGGCTTCCTTCGCTACGAAGCACGAGCCGTACCGATTTATGCCGCTGACAGCTGTGAAATCACCTTGAACTGACCAACTTCATCGGGGCAGCTTCCATGGGGACGTGGCGGCTTGTGATCGAAGACATGAACCTGGTGACGTTTGGGTTTGATGAACGGCTTTGAGCTCCTTGCCTCCGGCATTCCGGCAACCCCTCCCGAAAATGAGTACGTCGTCACCAACACATCGCTCCGCAACGCCTTTTTCAAAGTGGAGCAGGAATACTGAGTCCTGGAAAACTCAAGCTCCATTATGTGTGGATATTTCAAAGCCACTTCATTAAAATTACGGCTTTAATGAAACAATAATGCACTGCCACAGGCATTCAGGAGGTGTGATGCTAAATAGTGTTAAAAGTATCGGGGTGAAGATGGCCCTATTACTCCTGCTGTTGATCCCCGGTCAGGGTTGGGCAGAAACTGAGTCCGGGACGGAAACCGGCAAGGTGTTCATTCTGGTGCGTCAGACGGATTATGCAGGGGTTACGATCTACACATCGTCCACGCCGGATGAATTCAGCGCACTCGCCAACGCGGCAAAAAGGGATAATGCGGCTTTGCCCACCGCCTACGCCAACCTCCGCAAGGAATGGCGCAAAACCATGAGCACCGTCGAGAAGCGCACCGTTACAAGTGGCGGGAAATCCCAGCAGGTTGACGTTAAAGTGCCGGCGCCCCCTTTTCCCCTCAATTGCCCGGAGCCACGGGTCGTGAAGCAGATGGGGAAATATGCCACGGCGGAGGCACTGGAAAAGGCCAAGGAGCCGCTCGAGGAGAAAGAAGCAAAACAGGTGTCGCGGTTGGCGCGAGAGAAAGAAGATAGAGAGGCCATGGCTGAATCACGGGCGGACGCCCTGGCAAATGCCGTACTGGACACATCTGGCCTTAAGCGCCCTCCGCCCAAACCCCCGACCAAGCGGAAAAAACGCGTAAGTCTGGTATCAGAAGAGGAGATGCTGAACAATCTGGTCATGGAAATTGAACGCATCAAAATGGAGAACGAAGCGGTCGGCAGCGGGGGGCTGCGCGGCACTCCGGCTGTATCATCGATGAACGCCACGGCCGGAGCAGGCGGTAAGGCTGGCGCGAAGACCGGTGTCATGAAAATCAAACGCATGGGAGAGTGATAGGAAATGAATGGTAAAGGAGATAAGCCAAGACCGGTTGACAAGAATAAATTCGACGCCCACCATGACGAAATCCGCTGGAAGTCAAAAGCGACCAGCATCAAGTCCGGAAGCCGGCCTTCACGTTCTTGCGGTTACCCACAAGTCTTCCCCAGCACCTGTTCCAGAATATCCGCTGCACGGCAGGCCTCGACTTCGGAAAGAACAAGCGGGGGCTGAAGCCGGATCACGTTTCCATAGACGCCGCCAATGCCTACGAGCAGCCCTCTTTCGCGACAGCGCTCCCGGACGAGATTGGCGGCCTCTACAGCCGGGGTTTTCTGTGCATCGGACACTAATTCCAGGCCGATCATCAAGCCCCTGCCCCGGACCTCCCCTATCAGGGCACACTGATCCTGGAACTGGCGCAAGCGCCGCATCAACTGCTCGCCGCGCCGGGCGGCATTTCCAGGCAGATCCTCGTCGAACATCACATCGATGTTGGCCAGGGCCGCTGCACAACTGACAGGATTTCCGCCGAAGGTGGACAGATGGCCGCCCGGCGTAAAGGCGTCGGCGATCTCAGGCCGCGTCGTGAAGGCACTCAGCGGGAAGCCATCGGCAATCCCCTTGGCCATACAAAGAATATCCGGCACCACGCCCTCGTGTTCACAGGCAAACATCCGCCCCGTCCGTCCGAAGCCGCATTGCACTTCGTCCGCCACATAAAGGGCACCGTCATCACGGGCGATTTTGGCGGTGGCGGTCAAATACCCGGCAGGGGGCACAATGATGCCCCCCTCGCCCAGCACGGACTCCGCCAGAAACGCCGCGACATCCCCTGAGGTCTGATAGCGTAGCACTTGCTCGAGGTGTTCCGCGCAGGCCAGGCCACAACCGGGATATGTGGACTTGAACGGGCAGCGGTAGCAATACGGGGCCGGGGCAAACGCCACGCCCGACAGATAGGGGCCCGTCCCTTTTTTTACCCGTCGATTTCCGCTCACCGACAACGTTCCCACCGTTCGCCCGTGAAACCCCATGGTCAGCGCGACGATCTCCTTCCGTTTCGTGAACTGCTTGGCCAGCCGCAAGGCGCCCTCCACGGCTTCGGCCCCGCTGTTACCCAGAAAGCTCTTCTGCAAGGGGCCCGGCGTGATCTCCGCCAGGCGTCGGGCCAATTCCCCGGCCCGCGGGTTGTAATAGACATAGGTGCAACAGTGAACCAGCTTATCCATCTGCGCCTTGGCCGCCGCCACCACTTTGGGATGCCCGTGTCCGGCATTGGTCACGGCAATGCCGCTGAAACAGTCCAGATAGGAATTGCCATCCTGCCCGGTGATCTCGCACCCGGCGGCGCGCTCCACAATAATGGGCTCAATACCGGCCACCATCGAGGTGATCATGTACTCATCGTAAAGCTGTCTGGTATCCATGGAGTGTCCCGTTCTGCTGATTCACGCGAAAGGAAAGATAATAACCGTATTCCATTAGCATCCCACAAAAATCTTAATCTTAATCGTAATCGTAATCGCAATCCACTGCCCCAGAAAGGATTACGATTAAGATTACGATTACGATTGGGAAATAAATTTCAACATTCACACTCTCTCATACTCAAACATCAGCAAATACTGGGTTAACGATCAGCTAACGCTTCCTCCATGAGAATCTTGACTTTTAGACACCCTGACGGCACTTTACGGGTCATCATGAAAATTAAATCCATCCTCTTCTGGCTCTTCCTTTCGTTGCTGGGGGCCACCTCGCTGGCCGTCATTGCCTTCCATCGGGGCGAATCGATCAGTGCGCTCTGGTTTGTGACGGCGACCCTCTGCTGCTTCATGATCAGCTACCGGTTCTACAGCAAATGGCTGGCGGCGAAAGTGCTGACCCTGGATGACCGGCGTGCCACCCCGGCCTACACCAAGGAGGATGGCAAGGATTTCGTGCCCACCAACCGCTGGATCGTCTTCGGGCATCATTTTGCCGCCATTGCCGGACCCGGCCCGCTGGTGGGCCCGGTACTGGCTTCCCAGTTCGGCTACCTGCCCGGGACGCTATGGATCCTCATTGGCGGCACCCTCGCCGGAGGCGTGCATGATGCGGTGGCGCTGTTCTGTTCCATGCGGCGGGGCGGAAAATCGCTGGGCCAGATGGTCAAGGAGGAGGTCGGCACCTTCGCCGGCACCATCGCGCTGGTGGGCATCCTCTGCATCATGGTCATTCTCATTTCCGTACTGGCACTGGTCGTGGTCAAGGCGCTGGCCGAGAGTCCCTGGGGCCTCTTTACGGTGGCATCCACGATTCCCATCGCCCTCTTCATGGGACTCTATCTCCGCCTGATCCGGCCGGGCAAAGTGCTGGAAAGCTCCATCATGGGCGTATTGCTTCTGCTGCTGGCCGTCTGGGGCGGGCAATATATCCACGCCTCGCCCGTCTGGTCCGCCTGGTTCACCCGCTCCGCGCCCTGGCTGGCCTGGTCGATTATCGGCTACGGGCTGCTCGCCTCCATTCTACCGGTCTGGCTGCTGCTGGCCCCGCGCGACTACCTCAGTTCATTCATGAAGATTGGAACCGTGATCATCTTGATGCTGGCCATCATCTGGGTGGCGCCTCAGCTCCATATGCCCAAGTTGACCTCGTTCATTTACGGCAACGGTCTGGTTATACCGGGCAAACTTTTCCCCTTTGTCTTCATCACCGTGGCCTGCGGCGCGATCTCCGGCTTTCACGCCCTCATCTCCACCGGGACTACCCCTAAACTGATCACGCATGAATCCACCGTGCGTTCGGTGGCCTATGGCGCCATGATCACAGAGATGGCGGTGGGCGTCATGGCCCTGGTGGCCGCCTGTGCCATGGAGCCCGGTCAGTATTTCGCCATCAACATGCAGGGCGAGCCCGCCGCCGTGGTAGCCAAAATTACCGCCGCCGGCTTTCATGTCACCGCAGCGGAGATGGCGCAGCTGGCCACCGATGTCGGCGAGAAAACCTTGATCGGGCGCACCGGGGGCGCCCCCACCTTTGCCGTGGGCATGGCCAAGATGTTTACCGACGCCATCGGGAGCAAGTCCATGATGGCACTCTGGTATCATTTCGCCATCATGTTCGAGGCGTTGTTCATTCTCACCACCATTGATGCCGGCACCCGGGTGGGCCGTTTTCTGTTGCAGGACGTTCTGGGTCATGTCTGGAAGCCATTGGGAAATACCGCCTCGATCCCTGCCAATCTGCTCGCCAGCGTATTATTTGTCAGTGCCTGGGGCTGGTTTCTCTATCAGGGGGTGATTGACCCCTACGGTGGCATTAACAGCCTCTGGCCCATCTTCGGCATTGCCAACCAGTTACTGGCGGTCATCTCACTAGCCCTTGGAACCACCATCCTGATCAAGATGAACCGCACCCGGTACATCTGGGTCACGCTCGTGCCATTGGTCTTCCTGCTGGTGGTCACCATGACCGCCGGCTGGCAGAAAATCTTTTCAGCCTCGGCCGGAGGCTTTTTGCCGGCGCTGGCCAGCCTGCACAAGCAATTAGCGGTGGCGGGCACCGCCGACCTCGCCCGGCTGTCCGCCCAGATTTTCAATAATCAGGTCGATATCGCCGTAACGGTCACCTTTATGGTCATGGTCCTGCTGATTGTGGGGGCCAGTCTCCATCTTTGGATCCGCCTGCTTAACGGGAAAGCCCCTCGCCACCTCTGCGAAGATCCGGCTAGCCCCCATCCAGATTTGCAGATTCTGGATGGGTGAAATGCCCGTCGTCTAGTGTCATGTTTATAAACATTCCCTGCATGCCCATTCCGCCTGGCGGGACGGGCTCTGGCCCATCCTTACGCCTAAAAACGGACGACACAGAGGTCGTCCCTCCAGCTCAATGAATCTTGATTAGTTTTTTCACAGGTCACCATCCCCCACTGTCTCACACTGTCTCACGAAATCGACTTGACACAGTTATAACTGACAAAAGACAGCAAGGCAAAACTCTACCAATAGTCATATGTCATTCATAATCAGATTGTTAAAAATTATAATCCGCGAAATGCCCAAAATGGCATTGTCCATGCTTATATAAAAAAGGCTTAGTCATTAAAAATAAAGGAGTCCTTATGAAAATATTATTAGGAACAATGATGGTTGGGGCTGTTTTGATTTTTTCGGGGTGTTGCTCTGGAAGCTGTCCCATAAAGAAATCATGTTGTGGCAAAGAAAAATGTTCCATTGAACAGAAAGCAAAATGCGCGGATTGCACGGTGTGTAAATGTACCCCGTGCAAATGCCCGGCTAAAGCTAACGTGAAATAAGAAAAAAGAAGGAAGAAGACAGAAACTATGAAAGTTATAAAAATTGCTAGTGTTGCGGTTGCAGCATTGGTTGGTGTCGGTTCGTCGGTTGTGTTTGCCAACTGCGGCACTTGCATGGGTTCAGGGGATCATCACGCCAAGGCGAAAGAGAGTGCCAAGGCCGGAGCGTGTGTCGGGAGTGCCTGCAAAGTGGAGCAGAAATCTGACAGCAAGTGTTTACCGGCAACCGTTAAGGAAGCCGAAGTCAACACCGAAGGGTTAGATACGCTCATTAAGTCAAAGGTTCCGCTCAAGCTGTTTGATGCCAGGAGCGGGAAGTATGACGATGGGCAGCGCATACCGGGGGCTCAGCAGTTGAGCGCGGATGCTGATGAAGCCGTGATCGCCAAAGCGATTCCGGATAAATCGGCGCTCGTAGTCACCTATTGTGCAGGCGTCAAATGTCCCGCCAGCAAAGCGTTGGCTGACCGCCTGAAAAAACTCGGTTACACCAACGTGATTGAGTACCCGCAGGGTATTGCAGACTGGATTGCGGCAGGAAAAGCGGTGGACAAAAAGGGGTAAAACGAGAAAGGAGGAAAGCATAAGGCTTTAATCTTTTTGAAGTAAAGGTCGCCCAGGCTGAAAACAGCTCAGGCGGCCTTTACTATTTCAACCTGGCATCGACCAGCGTGCGAAGAAACCGGTCGGCAGAACGCATTTGCAGGCGGCACTTTTCATCACCATCGTCCCGGCCTCAAGCTGGCCGCCGAACCGGTCGCGCCAGGGGACCAGCAGATTCTTCATCAGGGGCGGGGAAAAGCCTAGAGTATGGCAGGTGAACAACACGAACCGGGGCCGGTCCGACATCAATGGCAGCAACAAATCCAATAATGGCATCAGATGCTCTTCAAGGATCCACTTCTCACCGCCGGGTCCTTTCCCATAACTCGGAGGGTCGAAAATGATGGCGTCATACTTCCGCTCACGCCGTCCTTCCCGGGCGACAAACTTCGTGACATCATCGGTGATCCAGCGGATGGGAGCGGCCTTGAGCCCACTCGCCTCCGCATTTCGCCGCGCCCAATCGTTAATATCCTGAACCGCATCCACATGGCAGACCTCGGCCCCGGCGCGTGCGGCCTGAAGGGTCATCGCCCCCGTATAGGCAAACAGATGAAGCACGCGACAGGGGGTCGGGCCCGTCTTCACCTGCTCCGCCACCCAGTCCCAATGGCAGGTGTGCTCCGGAAACAACCCCATGTGTCCAAAGCCGGTGGGCTTGATCATAAACGTAAGATCATCCCACTTGAGCGGCCACTGGGGGGGCGGGGAGCGGGTAAACGACCAGTCTCCACCCCCGGTAGTAGAGCGATGATAGACGCCGGCGGCCTGCTTCCACAGGTCAGGCCGTTCCGGATGCCACAACGCCACCGGAGAGGGACGGTTGAAGATATAGGGGCCGAATCGCTCCAGCCGGCAACCATCCCCCGCATCCAGGAACTCATACTCCGAAGTTGTCCGTGCCGACAGTTCCATGATCCGCCTCATTCCTTAAAAAGTTGATCGCGCCAGTAAAAAAGCCCATCCCACAGGAAAAACTGGCAAGCCATTCACTGCATTGGTAATATCCGAACCTTTCGCAATGAACAAGACTACATTTTTAAAACTCATCGGAGCGATGAACGCCAGCGAGTCCGGCGTTGAGCCCAAAGCTGACGCGCCCTTGATCCTGCTGGTGGGAAACCCGAATGTCGGGAAAAGTGCCCTCTTCAACCGGCTGACCGGTCAATACGTGACCGTTTCCAATTATCCGGGCACGACTGTTGAAGTCTCGCACGGTCATTGCCAGGAATTACCCCGCGAGTGGGAAATCGTGGATACCCCCGGCACCTACAGCCTGCTGCCTATTACCGAAGAAGAGCGGGTGGCCAGCGACATTCTCTTTTCCCCGCGGGTCAAGGCGGTAGTACATGTGGTGGACGCCAAGAACCTGGATCGCATGCTCGGGCTCACCCTGCAATTGATTGAAACCGGACGGCCGGTCGTGCTCGCGTTAAATATGATGGACGAGGCGCGCACGCTCGGCATCACGCTCGATCACGCTAAACTTTCGGCGCGGCTGGGCATTCCGGTCATCCCCACCGTATCCCTGACCGGGGAAGGGATTCACACCCTGATTGCCCAGCTCAAGACGCCCCCACCGCTCTCCATGCTCCGGACCGAATGCGGCTCGATCATCGAGCAGGCCATTATCGCCATTGCCGCCCTGATGTCCCCCACCAGTTCCGTTTCGCCACGAACCCGGGCCACCCTGCTGTTGCAAAGTGACCTGCGCGAACAGGAGCGTCTGGTCAGTGAAGTCGGCGAAAATACCGCCGCGACGATTCTCGCCATCGTAGCCACGACGAAAGCCAAGCTGAATCACTCCCCTCATTATTACATCACGCTCTCCCTGCGCACCCATACGAGCCAGCTGCTTGAGGGTTGCCTGGGCCTGCCGAACCGGACGCCCGCCCGGTGGCGGAATCTGATCAACCGGATCTGCACCCAGCCGCTCACCGGCTACCCGCTGGTCTTCATCGTCCTCTACTTCGGCCTCTACCAGTTCGTTGGCCTGTTCGGGGCCGGCACCTGCGTGAACTTCCTCGAAAACAGTGTCTTTCAAACCCACCTCATTCCCTGGACCATCCGTCTGGTTGACTCCCTGCATCCGTGGGCACCCCTGCGCGACTTACTGATCGGGGAATACGGCGTCCTGACGCTGGGGCTGCGCTATGCCATTGCCATCATCTTCCCGATCGTGGGGACCTTTTTCCTTTTCTTCGCCACCCTTGAGGACAGCGGCTATCTGCCCCGTCTCGCCTTGCTGGTTGACCGGGGCTTCAAGCGTATCGGCCTGAATGGCCGGGCGGTGATCCCCATGGTGCTCGGGTTCGGGTGCGATACCATGGCCACACTGGTTACCCGAACCCTTGAAACGACCCGGGAGCGCATTATCTGCACCATTCTGCTGGCGCTGGCCATTCCCTGTTCCGCCCAACTGGGGGTCATCATCGGGTTACTCTCCGGCCAGGGTGCGGCTTTGGCCATCTGGGCCTGTGTGGTCACCGGGGTCATGCTCATGACAGGTTGGCTGGCCGCTAAACTTCTCCCCGGAGAGCCACCGATGTTTTACATGGAACTTCCCCCCCTGCGTCTGCCCACCCTCGGCAATGTCCTGATCAAAACCTACTCCCGCATGGTCTGGTACTTCCGGGAAATCCTGCCGATGTTCATCATTGCCAGCGTCCTGATCTGGATCGGACAGATCACCGGCCTGTTCCAGCTTCTGATCAAAAACCTGATCCCCGTCATCCGGGCACTGGGACTGCCGGATGAGTCTGCGGTCGCCTTCCTGTTCGGCTTCTTCCGCCGTGATTACGGGGCGGCCGGGCTCTATGACCTGCAAAAGACCGGATTAATGACCGCCCATCAGCTCACCGTGGCCGCCATTACCCTGACGCTGTTCCTACCCTGCATTGCCCAGTTCCTGGTCATGCAAAAGGAGCGTGGCACCAAGGTGACCTTATGGATTTCGGCCGGCGTCCTGGTCACCGCCTTTTCGGTTGGATACCTGACTCATGTGGTCTTGACCTGGATGCATTTCTGATGAACTGTTCATTTTGCCAACGTGAATTTGATGACACACAGGCCAAAAATGCCTGTAGCGGCTGTCCTTCGGGCGGGGGCTGCCATCTGGTGAAATGTCCGTATTGCGGGTATGAGTCGCCACGGGAGCCGGGATGGATCAAAACGATCCGGACTCTTTTTAAAAAGAATGGCAGGGAGAAAAAATTATGAATGACCCCCGGATTGAGGAAGTCCTTGAGGATCTGTATCTCCAGCAGGAGCACCATACCCGGCCACCGCGTCCGGCCGCTGACGAGACCCTGAAGGCCACGGTGGCGGCCGGTTTGATCACCCTGAAGGCCGGCCTTCCCACTCTTACGGAGAGCGGACTCCAAGAAGGGCGTAAGGTGGTCCGCCGGCACCGTCTGGCGGAATGCCTGCTCAAGGACGTCCTGCAAGTCACCGGTGAGGAGGTGGAGGAAGACGCCTGCCAGTTTGAGCACATTTTGCGCCCGGGCCTCGAAGACAAAATCTGCACCCTGCTGGGACATCCCCTGACCTGCCCGGACGGACACCCCATCCCGCGCGGAAACTGCTGCCAGAAAGCGGCACAGGATCACGTGCAGGAAGTCGGGCCCCTGTGCGATGGACGCGCCGGCCAGCGGGGAGTCGTCGCCTACCTGAGCACGCGGGATAATCGCGAAATCCAGAAACTGATGGCCATGGGTATCCTACCCGGATCCGATGTGTGCCTGCTGCGGCTCTTCCCGTCATACATCTTTGAAATCGGACAAAGCCAATTCACAGTGGATCGCTTGCTCGCGGAAAAAATCTTTGTACACTGGCAGTAAACAGCGGAAACAGGAGTCAGAATTCAGAAAGAAAAACCCAACATGATGAACTATACGATCCGGAAAACAAAAGAGGCGCCGGCGCTCAACGGAACTGGTGATGACGCCATCTGGGCCCAGGCGGAAAC
>JBIKMI010000277.1:0-3754 GCA_044359285.1 Kiritimatiellia bacterium | reverse complement strand
ACCACCACCGGTTCAACCACCACCACCGGTTCAACTGGCGCCGCGATCGGTATGACCGGCTCAATTACGGACGCCGGTGATTCGGGTTCCTGAGGCGGTGGCGCCGGGTTTTCCGGCGTTACGGTCACGGGTGGGGTTTTCGCCGTAACCGCTGGCGGCGGCTCTGCCGGCGTCTTCTGTACGGCCACCTCTGCGACTTCGGCAACCACGGCCGGCGTGGCGATGGTTGCCGTCGTCGGAACAGGTACCGGATTTTCCGGTGCGGGTCGACCTGTAACTTCCCTTGCCAGCGCGGTGCCTGCGCCTTGCCAGATGACGAGGGTCGGCTTTGTGCCAGCCACCTGGTCCGCGACGGTAGGGTAGAGGGTGGGGCAACAGAGAAAACCGGTGACACCCTCGCCGAGCAGTTGGCGGACCTCCTCGCGGACAACGGAGGGATCGGGTGATAAGGAGATGACCAGTTGAGGAAAGCCGGTGACGGCCAGGGTGGGGAAGAGACTTGGCAGCAAGCCGAGCGTGGCGGGCGATGTGGAAGGGGTGAGCAGAATGACAATCGGGTGGCGCTTCATCGCCGTTCCCGCGGAGGCAGACCCTGCCGGAGCAGGCGTAGGGTTTGGAGAAATCGGGCGAGGCGGCGCCCCTAAACCACGTGCGATATTCCGGGCCACTGGATCCGCCTGGTAGTTCATCTGACGAGCCATCACGAGAACCCGTTGTCGGGTGGCATTGCTAAACCGGACCCCATTGGTTCTGCCATTAACGATCTGTGATACCGTGCAAATCGACACTCCAGCAGCCTTCGCAACATCATAAATCGAAACCGATGAACTCATGATTAAGCAGTATATTTATGCTTAATCATTAAGTCAAGTGTAGGGACGGCTACGCCGTGGTTATTTTTTATGGGTTATTTGGGTAGTGCGACCCGCAGGTGGATTCGACTGGTTTCATACTTCATAATTCAACCTTCATCCTTTGTTCCAAGTGGCGGCGCCGTATTCCTTCTGCTCGCGGGTAGCAACTGGTGCAGTATCTTGGGTTAAGCCGTTGGCGATCATTGACTTGGTGTGGCGAAGCCACGACCTTCCTGGCTGAAGGCTTGTGGAGAAACGGCCTTGAGCTGCATTGTGACCACCGTTGAATTCGGGCCAGGCGGCTGCCCGGCCTGGCGTATCGCTCAGTTCCCCGATGAAGGCAGTCTGCGAAACGCAAAGAAGGTCTGGACCTTGACCGGCTTACCGTTCAAGTCCAGCACGGGATAGGCGAAGAAGTTGATGGGTCCGGAGGCGGGACCCGGATCAAAAACCAGGTCGCGTCCGCGCGTAAACTCAAAACGGTTTGCCGGGTGGTGCCCGAAGTAATACATGCTCAGCGAACAGAACTTATCCGCCTCGCTGATGTCGACAGGGTACCATTTATCGTCGGCATAGAATTCCGCCCAGCAGTGGTAGCCGTCAGTGCCGCCGTCGTTGCGCTCAGAAGGGATTCCCGCGCCGATTGCGAAGCGGGCCGGAATGCCTGCCGCCCTGGCGTGGGCAATGAAGAAAGCGTGGTAATCGGTGCAATTGCCGGAGCGGGTATTGCATGCGTAGTCTGCATCACCCTGACCCCAGCCTTCTCCGCTTTTCTTGTAGCGCATCGTGTCGATGGTCTCGTCGTAGATGGCTCGTGCGCGAATGAGGTCGCCCTTCTTGCCCGCTACCATGGTGGCGGCGGCGGATCGAATGGCGTCCGTCAGGGGCACCCGGCTTTCCGGCTCCAGGTGCTTGCGGGCTTCCTGCGCGTCGCCTGCGTACGGGCCTTTTTCCAGACGCGTGACCCGGTAGGCCACCTCTGCAGTTTTGCCGCTGTGTTCCGGACCCAGGGTGACAAAAACGGATTTGTTGCTGTGAACTGGTTCTGTCAATACTCGTGACGGCGCCGGCATGTCGATGCTGAGAACCTCTACCTTCTGAAACTCATCAGACTGCGCCAGCGGCAGCCACATTCGTGTCTGGCCCGTCAGGATGGGCAGGGTGACCTGGTAGCGGAACTCGAACAGGTCTTTGCCATGTATCACGCCCAGCAGTTCTTTCTCCTGCGAGTTGGCCGTGGCGCGGCCCCAGCTCTTGTCCGGAGCCTGTTTCCAAAGATATAGTGGGATTCCGTTGATCTTGTGCACCATGGTTTCTGTGACCCGCATGGAGCCGGGATCGCCTTCCATGAAGAAGTCCACGTCGTAGAAATCGCCGTCCGCGCCCGCCATATCGACGCAGGCGAAATGCCGGCCTGGTCCGAGCGTGGCGAGATACTCAACGTGAACGCGCACGAGTTTAAGTTCGAGCACCTTGTCCTGGTAGGGCAGTTTCATGGCGTCGTTGCCGCGTGCAACTTCGGTGCTGATATGTTTTTCGATACCCGCCTTGATGTCGCCGGTCACGATATTGGTGACGGGGCCGAGTTCGTATCGTTTCTGGGGCGGTTCATTCGTGGCTGTCTCGGCGTGGAGATGTGTCCCGACTCCGGGCAGAAAGGCAAAGAGCATTGCGGCGACGGCTGCGCGGGGCCATCGACGAGTTGTTGCGGGTAGTGCGGTCATGGTGTGGGTGTCCTGTAAAAGACAGCGGGCTACCGATCGTCTGACGCTCGGTAGCCCGGTCTGTCGATTCGATCAGAACCGATTGGCTCAGTGAGCCGGATGATCCTTCGGCTTGGCCTTCTCGGCGTCCGGCTTTGCTGGCTGAGCCGTTTTCGGCTTCTTGGGAACCATGCACGCCGTGGCGCATTCCAGGGTTGTGACGGCCTTGCCGCAACCGCACTGCTTGGGGTCATCGGCTTTGACCGTACACTTGCAGCCGGCCTCACACGGGCACAGGGAAACCTTGCCGTCCTTCATGGCCAGCACATGCATCTCCTTCATGTCCGTGTTGCACTTCGCGCACTTGCCGGCCTTACTGTTCACCGCGCTACACGTCAAGCAGGCGTAGACCGTATCGCCGGCCTTGCAGCACGCTTCGCCCTTCTTGTCCGCAGCCTTGTCCCCAGGACACGATCCGCAGTTGGCCCAGGCCACCACTGACACCATCGCCATCACTGCCGCCATCACTACCATTTTCCTCAGCATGATCTCCTCCTGTCTGTTTGGTTTGCATACGACACTGCTAAATATTGATGCCAACCCCTGGTAGAAGTCAACCCCTCACTTTTCTCACTTTTCTGCCGCATGCGGACTGTGCGGCAAGCGGAAACATACCCCCACTGGTTCCTTGGATCGACCGTCGACCCCATCGTCACACCGCCGATACCCAGCGATCCGCCACCGCCGGCGTCGACATCGGTGGAGGCCGAGCCGCCGCCTTCCGCCCCGCCGCCGGTCTTGCCGACCGTCGACCCCGTGGTCACACCGCCGACACCCAGCGAGCCGCCACCGCCGGCGTCGACACCGGGGGAGGCCGAGCCGCCGTCTTCCGCCCCGCCGCCGGTCTTGCCCGTCGTCGATCCCGTGGTCACATCGCCGCCACCGCCGGCGTCGACACCGGGGGAAGCCGAACCTCCGGTCCAAGATTTGGATCCAGAGCAGGCAGAAACTAGTCAAATTCAGCCAGGCCAATAGTTATAAAGATCAATAGACTGCGTGTTTCGCAACACATCCCGCCTCTGGCGACGCTGACAGATTCTTCGTCCTTGGCGCTCTCAAGGGGGAGTTCATAAGTTGTCAGGTTGTTGAGTTGCTAAGGCATTTGGGAAGCCCTGTCCACTAGTCGTGCCTGAGCCG
>JBIKMI010000276.1:0-3796 GCA_044359285.1 Kiritimatiellia bacterium | reverse complement strand
CATGGCAAACAAAACCAAGAATTTTGAACAGAAGCTCGCAAAGCCCGCGAAGAAGAAATGTTGCGGGATTTGTATGCGGCGGGTACTCCGCATAAAAATCCCGCAACGGGTTCTTGAGGAATCATAGAAAATATCCCCTGCGCAAGTCTCTCCATCCCGTTTTGTTCTTCAATTCACGAAAATCCGTTTTGCGATTTTTGATGGATGGCGTAATCGCCAGACATAAAAATCGCAAAAGATTTATTTTCTTCGCGATCTTCGCGAGCTTCTGTGCAAAATTCTTATGTGGATTTCTTTATTTCCCGATTAGTGGTGCAGTCCCTCTTTTCGGAGGTGTTTGTGCTACGTTCCACGGCCTTTATGGCGTCGATGGCGGAACTCGTGATGCCGCCGGTATAGCCGGACCCCTCTCCGATCGGGTAGAGCTTTCCCACATTCACGGACTCCCCTTTTTGATTGCGGGTGATGCGCACCGGCGAAGAAGTGCGGGTCTCTGCCGCCACCAGAATGGCGTGCTCGGACACAAACAAGGGATACTCCTCATGCCATTTGCTAAATGCGCACCGGAGCTCCTCCCCGACAAATCCGGGGAAAATGGCATTCAAGTCCACCGAGTTCAGGCCCATCTTGAAGGAATGGTCAATCAAGCGGGCCGAGACCTGCCCACCCCGGAAATCCACCAGGTTCTGCGCAGGGGCACGCCAGCTCCCGCCTCCCGCCTCAAAGGCCCGCCACTCGATTCCCCGCTGGAACTCGATTCCCGCCAGGGGATGGACCGAAGGATAGTCCGCCGTATGACAACTCACCACCAGTGCCGAGTTGGAGAAAGGTGAAGCCCGGCAGGAGTAACTCATGCCGTTAAGCACCAGCCTCCCGGACTCCGATGATGCGTTGACGATTTCACCGCCCGGGCACATACAGAAGGTATAGACGCCCCGTCCTGTTTTCCGGTTCGTATGATTAAAAGAATAGGTGGCCGCCCCGCAGGCGGGCGACGCCCCGTCATGCCGGATCCGGTTGATCAACTCAGCCGGATGTTCGATCCGGACCCCGACCGAAATCGGCTTTTGCTCGAGCGCCACCCCTTTTTCATGCAGCAAGGCAAAGGTATCCCGCGCAGAATGACCGATGGCCAGATAGAGGTGCGAGCAAGGGTAATCGTGCGCCCCATTGATCACCACGCCGGCAACGCCCCCCTTTGAGACGACCAGATCCGTGAGTCGCGCGGAATAATGGATCTCGCCACCCCGCTCCAGGACAAACGCCCGGATGTTGCGGACGATCCGGCACAAGACATCGGTTCCCAGATGGGGCTTGCGGATGTGCTTAATCGATTCCGGCGCCCCGAACTTAACAAACGTGTCCAGCACCTTGTTGGCATGCGCCGAATTGTTAATCCGTGAAAACAGTTTTCCGTCCGAATAGGAGCCGGCTCCGCCTTCCCCGAACTGGATATTGGACTCCTCATCCAGCACCCGGTCCTGGATAAAGCGCTGGACATCCCCGTCGCGCTCCTCAAGCTTTTTACCCCGCTCAAAGATCAATGGGCTGAGCCCCTGTTCCAGCAGTTCGAGCGCGGCAAACATCCCCGCCGGCCCGAACCCGATGATGAGGGGGCGCGCGCTATTTGATGTCGGCATGATAGCTCTGTAGCGACCGCACCTGGTAATCGCCCTTGAGCCGCGCCGCAATGCCTTCCGCCGCCGCCATGGCCGCCGTCACCGTGGTAATGTAGGGGATTTTGTGTTTGATGGCAGCCTTGCGGATATAAGAATCGTCGGCCGCACTCAACTTCCCGGAAGGGGTATTGATCACCAGTTGGATGGAACGGCTGGAAACCAGATCGGCAATGTTTGGCCGCCCCTCCTGAACCTTCAACGCCAGCTCTGCTTTAATCCCATTCTCCGTCAGAAAGGCCTGGGTTCCCTTCGTCGCCAGGAGGCTGAACCCCATCCGAACGAACTGTTTGGCCGCAGAGACCAACACCTCACTGCGGTCTTTACAACACACCGTCAGCAACACAGTCCCTGTGGTCGGCAGCGTCGACTTGGCCGCATCCTGTGCCTTGTAGAACGCCATACCGAAGGAGTCGGCCATGCCCAGCACCTCGCCTGTCGAGCGCATCTCAGGACCCAGCACCGGGTCGACCTCAGGGAACATCGAAAACGGGAACACCGACTCCTTGACCCCGCAATGCGCGAAGGTCCGATCCTTGAGATCGAACTCCTTCAGCTTTTTCCCCAGCATGATCTCGGTGGCAATCCGCGCCATGGACATACCGCACACCTTGGAAACGATCGGCACGGTCCGCGAGGCGCGCGGGTTGGCCTCGAGGACGTAAACCGTGTCGCGACAGATGGCAAACTGCACATTCAGAAGCCCCACCACCTTCATGGTTTTGGCAATCTCGCGGGTATACTCCTTGATGGTATCAATGTGCTTCGGCGGGATCGTCCGCGGCGGGATCACGCAGGCCGAATCGCCCGAATGAATACCAGCTTCCTCGATGTGCTCCATTACCGCAGGCACATAGGCGTCCGTCCCGTCGGCAATGGCGTCCGCCTCCGCCTCTAGTGCGTTCTCAAGATACTTGTCTATCAGAATCGGCCGATCGGGCGTCACGCCCACCGCCGCTGCAAAATAACTCACCAGCATGGCCTCGTCGTAGACAATTTCCATACCCCGGCCCCCCAGCACGAATGAAGGGCGCACCATGAGCGGGTATCCGATCCGCGCGGCGATCTCGAGGGCTTGCTGGACCGTAACGGCCATGCCGCTTTCCGCCATTGGAATGCCCATTTTTTCCATGAGCTTGCGAAATAAGTCGCGATCCTCCGCCAAATCGATCGTCCCCGTCGTCGTCCCGAGAATCTTCACTCCGGCGGCCTCAAGGTCTTTCGCCAGGTTGAGCGGCGTCTGCCCGCCAAACTGACAAATCACGCCGAGCGGTTTCTCCTTGTTGTAGATCTGCAGCACATCCTCCGCCGTGACCGGCTCGAAGTAGAGCTTGTTTGATGTATCATAGTCGGTCGACACGGTTTCCGGGTTGCAGTTGACCATCACACTTTCATAGCCCATGTCACGCAGCGCAAAGGCGGCGTGCACACAGCAGTAATCAAACTCGATCCCCTGCCCGATCCGGTTCGGGCCCCCGCCCAGGATCATGATTTTGCGAGGAGTCGTCGTGGCCACCGAGGCATCCGGAGCATTGTAGGTCGAGTAATAATAACCGGCCTTGTCCACGCCGCTGACCTTGATCTCATGCCAGCCTTCCACCGCCCCGGCCTTCGTCCGCTGTTCGCGTATTGCCTTCTCTGGAACGCCAAGGATCTTGGCCAGGTACTTGTCGGCAAAGCCGTCCTTCTTCGCCTGAACCAGCAGGGCATCCGGCAGCGTCTTACCCTTGCAGGCCAGAATGCGCTCTTCCAGCGCGACGAGTTCCCGCATCTGCTCGATGAAATAGGGCTTAATATGGGTCCGCCGGTAGAGTTCCTGCGTGTCGGCCCCCTTGCGGATCGCCTCATACATCATGAACTGCCGTTCACTTGTCGCGACATTCAACCGCGCCAGTAACTCATCCAGAGACAACGCATTGAAGTCCTTCGCAAACCCGAGACCATGCCGGCCATTTTCGAGCGACCTGATGGCCTTCTGGAAGGCCTCCTTATAGTTCTTCCCGATGCTCATCACTTCACCCACGGCGCGCATCTGCGTGCCCAGCTTGTCTTCCACCCCCTTGAACTTCTCAAAAGCCCAACGGCAGAACTTGATGACCACGTAGTCACCCGACGGCGTG
>JBIKMI010000044.1:0-13849 GCA_044359285.1 Kiritimatiellia bacterium | reverse complement strand
AACCTGGTCGCCCTGATTGATTTTTTCCGGGACCGGCTCAAAGCCGTCATCATCGCGGGCTGCGTGGTACTGGCCCTGCTGGTGGTGGGCGATTGGTTCCTGGTGGATAAGGAACACGCCCACACCAAGGCGGAGCATTATTTCGGCTTCTGGGCGGCCTTCGGGTTTGTGGCCTGTGTGTTGATTATTTTTGTTTCCAAATGGTTCGGACACCGGGGCATTATGAAACGGGAAGATTATTATGGCGATGAATGAGTTCTGGATACATCCGGCGCTGATCCTGATTGTGGGCGCCCTGGTGATGCCGTTCCTGCGCGGGCTGGCACGTTCTGCCTGGCTGTTGCTGGTGCCGGCGCTGGTGTTTGCCCAGGTCATCCACATGGGGGCCGATCCGGGCCTGCATGGCGTGGTCAAGTTCATGGATCTGACCCTGACGTTCGGGCGCGTTGACAAACTCGGACAGGTGTTCGGGTATATCATGTCCCTGATGTGCCTGCTGGGCAGCCTGTACGCCCTGCACGTCAAGGAGTCCGCCCAGCATTCCGCCGCCTGGGTGTATGTGGCCGGCTCACTGGGCGTCATTTATGCCGGTGATTTCATGACGTTGTTCCTGTTCTGGGAGTTGATGGCCTTTTCTTCGGTATTCCTGATCTGGTTGCGGCGCCGTCCGCAATCGCTGGGCGCGGGCTTCCGGTATTTGCTGGTGCATGTGGCGGGCGGTCTGGCCCTGCTGGCCGGAATTTTATTGCGCTACCACGCCACGGGCGGGGATCTCACGTTTACCCAGTTGGATGTCCATCATCCGGATCTGTCGACCTACCTGATCATGATCGGATTCATCCTGAATGCCGCGGTGCCACCGCTGCACGCCTGGCTGCCGGATGCCTATGGCGAGGCCACCGTGACGGGTTCGGTGTTCATGTGCGCCTTCACGACCAAGACGGCCGTGTATGCGCTCTGCCGGGGCTTTGCGGGCATGGAGATCCTGGTCGCACTGGGTGTGATCATGGCCCTGTACGGGGTGGTCTACGCGGTGCTGGAAAACGACTCGCGCCGGTTGCTGGCCTATCACATCATCAGCCAGGTCGGCTATATGGTGGCCGGGGTGGGGCTGGGAACGCAGATGGCCATCAATGGCGCCTGCGCCCATGCGTTTGCCCACATTCTGTATAAGGGCCTGTTGTTCATGGGAACGGGCTCGGTGCTGCACATGACCGGCAAGAGCAAATTTTCCGAACTGGGCGGCCTCTACAAGAAAATGCCTTGGGCCTTTGTCTTTACCCTGATCGGGGGACTCTCCATCTCGGCCTTCCCGCTGTTCAGCGGGTTTGTCAGCAAATCCATGATTGTGGCGGCAGGTTTTGAGGATCACAAGATGGTGGCGGCCTTCCTGCTGATGCTGGCCTCGGCGGGAACCTTCCTGCATACGGGGTTGAAGGTGCCGTATTTTATCTGGTTCGGGAAGAACAACTGCAGCAAGGAAACCTGGGAGATCGCTAAGGATCCGCCCTGGAACATGTGCGCGGCCATGGCCCTGATGTCGTTTATGTGCATCTTTATCGGCTGCTATACCCCGTACCTCTACGACAAGCTTCCCTATGCAGTGGATTATCACCCGTACACCGCCTACCACGTATCTGAAACGCTTCAGATCCTGTTATTCACGGCGCTCGGCTTTTTCCTGTTTATCAAGAAGTTGATACCCGAAGCGACGATCAGTCTGGATATGGACTGGTTTTACCGGATGGGTGGACGCGGGGTGGCCTGGGTCTCCCGCGTGCCGGCGCAGGCGGTGGATGAGTGGGTGAGCGAGTTCTACCGGTTCTGCGGGCTGGCCTGGACGATGTCGCTGGCCCGGGTGTCCGCGTGGTTTGATTGGCATATCATTGACGGCGTGGTGGATGGGGTGGCCCTCTCCGTGCGGTGGATCGGGGAGCGGGTGCGCCACATGCAGACACGGAATCTTCAGTTCAATATCTTCAGCGCGGTCGTGGTGGTCGTGGTGATGCTGTTGACCTATGCGTTGACAGCGATGACGTTGAGGTAAGCTATGCTTTGCTTTTATACAAATGGCCAATGGCCGGTTTTGAGTGTGCTGACCTTCCTGCCGTTGGCGGGGGTCCTGTTGCTGCCGGTTCTCAAGGGAGACGGTCCAGCCAAAGTCTGGGCGCTGGGGGTGACGCTGGTGACGGCGGTGCTGTCCCTGCCGCTGTTTGCCGCCTTTGACCTCACGACGGCGAAGTACCAATTTTGCGAGAAGGTCGCGTGGATTCCCTCCTTGAACATCCATTACGCGCTGGGGATTGACGGGATCAGCCTGCTGCTGGTGTTGCTGACCACGCTCCTGATGCCGCTGTGCATCCTCTGCTCGTGGCGTGCGATCGGTTCGCGGGTCAAGGAGTTCATGGCCTGCATCCTGATTATGGAAACCGCCATGCTGGGCGTCTTCATGGCTCTTGATTTTGTGCTGTTCTACATCTTCTGGGAAGCGATGCTGATCCCGATGTTCCTGCTGATCGGGATCTGGGGTGGACCGCGCAAGATCTATGCCTCGGTCAAGTTCTTCCTCTATACCCTGGCCGGGTCGGTACTGATGCCCGTGGCCGTAATCGCCCTTTATCTGCATAGTCAGCCGCACACCTTTTCCATTCCCGAGCTGATGAATCAGCCCTATTCCTTCACGCTGCAATGCTGGGTCTTCCTGGCCTTCTTTGTGGCCTTTGCGGTGAAAGTTCCCATGTTCCCGTTCCACACATGGTTGCCTGCGGCGCATGTGGAGGCGCCGACGGCCGGGAGCGTGCTCCTGGCGAGCGTGTTGCTGAAGATGGGCGCCTATGGCTTCCTGCGGTTCTGTCTGCCGATGACCCCACAGGGCGTCCAGGCGTTTGCCCCCTATGTGCTGGCCCTGTCGGCGGCGGGCATTATCTATGGTGGATTCACGGCCTTGGCCCAGAGCGATATGAAGAAACTGGTGGCCTACTCGAGTGTGGCGCACATGGGGTTTGTCACCTTGGGGATCTTTGTCCTGAACACCAGCGGGATCGAGGGAGCCATCCTGCAGATGATCAATCACGGGATTACCACGGGCGCCCTGTTCCTCTGCGTGGGCATGATTTATGAGCGGACCCATAGCCGGGAGCTGGCCAATGCGACCGGAATCGGCAAGGTCATGCCCGTCTATGTCACGGCCCTGGCGATTTTCGGGCTCTCCTCCCTGGCATTCCCCGGCACGAACAGTTTTGTGGGTGAATTCATGGTGCTGGTTGGCAGCTTTGCGCATTCCATGAAGCTCGGGTGGGTGGTGGTGCCCGGTGTGATTCTGAGTGCGGCCTATATGCTGCGGATGCTGCAGCGGGTGATCTGGGGCGGCACCCATAACCCGGATACGGCCTATCTCAAGGATTTGAATTGGCGCGAGATCGTCACCCTGGCCCCGTTGGTGGCGTTTGTTCTGTGGATCGGACTGGCGCCCGCTCCGTTTCTGAAGGTGCTGCATGTCAGCGTCCAGCACCTGCTCATGCAGGTCCAGCTGGGCTTGAGTATTTAATTTACGGAAGGAATGGCACAACACGATGAATCCGATTCTTTTTTTACCTGAACTGGTGCTCATCTTCGGGAGTTTGGCGGCATTTGGCGTGTGTCTGGGCGAGGGGCGGACCCGGCTGGCGGCTATGACGGCGCTGACCACGGCCCTGTTGACCCTGGTGGCCAGCGTGGGGTCCCTGTGTCTGGCTGGCGATCTGTTTTATCAGGCGTACCGGGTGGATCTCTTTTCGCAGCTGTTCAAGGTGTTCATTGCCCTGGGCCTGTTGGCAGTGGTGTTGTTCGGGAGCAAGTTGAAGGATATCCGGGCGGACATCCGGCCTGAATATTTTCTATTTCTGCTGCTGGGGTCATTAGGCTTGACCCTGCTGGTCAGCGCGGTCGAGCTGATTACCCTGTTCATCTCGCTGGAACTCTCGTCCTATGCGTTGTATCTGCTGGTGCCCCTGCGCCGGGAACAGCCCGGGATCCGCCTCCAGATGGAGTCGGCGGCCAAGTATGTCATGTTCGGGATTGTGGCCACCGGATTTCTACTGTTCGGCATGAGTTATCTGTACGGGATGACGGGGTCGACCTATTTCAGTGAAATCGGGCCGGCGTTGGCCCAGCATTGGAACGAACCGGCCGTGCTGGTGGGCATGATCCTGATTCTCGCAGGACTGTTCTTCAAGTTGGCCGCCTTTCCCATGCACCTGTGGGCGCCCGATGTCTATCAGGGAGCTTCCAATGAGACGACGGCCTTTATTGCCGGCGTGCCTAAGGTTGCCGTAATTGCAGTTTTGATCCGCTTCCTCATGTGCTCCCAGTCAGCGAATGAGGCGTTAAGCCTGGTGCTCACGCTGGCGGCGATCGGCTCCATGTTCTTCGGGAACCTGGCCGCCCTGGTACAGAAGGATCTCAAGCGGATGCTGGGCTACTCGAGTATCGCGCATGCCGGCTATGTGCTGTTGGGTTTGGTGACCCTGCAGCCGGGCGGGTATGCGGTATCGATGTTCTATATTTTCGGTTTTGTTGTCATGAGTCTGGCGGCCTTTCTGGTGATCTGCCAGATGTCAAAAGACGGGGAGAATGTCATGCTGGACGATCTGTCTGGTCTGCACAAGCGCAACCCGTTGGCCGCGTTTATCCTGGCCTCCAGCATGTTCGCCCTGGCGGGGATTCCGCCCTTTGCCGGCTTTATCGGCAAGTTCCTGCTTTTGAATGAGGCCCTGCGTGGCGGGTTCACGACGCTGGTGGTGATTGCCGCCGTGAACACGGCCATAGGTATTTATTACTATCTGACTGTGGTGCGCGTGATTTACTTTACCGATCCCGGGCAACGCCCCGCCTTCAGATTTGAGCGCGGGGTGGCTGTTCTGGGCGTGGTGCTGATCATCCTGGTCACACTGCTCGGTATTGTCCCCGCGAAACTGTTGAACGCAGCAATTCTGTCTGTTCAGTTTTGAAGATAAATCACTCGTGGAGGATAACAAGATGATCTTCCTGGAACCCCTCATCCCCAGTCGTAAGGTGTTCGTGAATATGCCCTGCAAGCGAAAATTTTTGCGATTGGTAACTTGACAATACAGCGTCAATCGCTAGAGTGTATCGCTCTTTGATTGTTCCGGCGTAGCTCAATGGTAGAGCGTCTGGCTGTTAACCAGAATGTTACAGGTTCGAGTCCTGTCGCCGGAGCCATTCGACTCGGCGTGCTAGCGCACCCTCGCTCATGGCAAGCCATCCCAAAGATCAAGTACGCCGAGGCGAATGCCCTGAGCGACTGAGCAAAGCGAAGGAGTCGAAGGGCTTTCGACAGAGTTAAGAATCAAGACATTAACCACTGTTCCATGCCCTTCTACGTCTACATCCTTCAACTAAAAGATGGACGTCTCTACGTCGGCCACTCCAACAACCCGCCCCGTCGACACTCCGAACACGAACGTGGCAAAGGGTGTCGCACCACGGGCATTTTCGGCGTAAACGAAATCATCCATATTGAGGAATACCCTGATCGTCCAGCAGCTGCCAGGAGAGAAAAGCAGGTCAAAGGCTGGTCTCAAGTAAAGAAATTGGCCCTGGCCTTGGGCAAGAAGAGCGATTTAAAGCGTTTGTCACAATGCCGAGCGGTCCACCCGATAGAAAAGTGAGTCCTTATCCGTGCCGCTTCCAGAACTCCTCTGTCGTCCATCGATTGTCAACAGCTTACGGCAAGTTCGAGTTGTCTCCCATACAGGGAGCCATTCGTCGCATCATGTTGGTGCATGCCTCCTACTGCCACACCTCGATGTTGAGTGCTTTTATCCCTTCGAGCGTCACCACATCAGGTGTCGCCACAGGGCTGCCGTTGATGACGGCAGATGGCTGATGCCGGGCATTGGCCTTCCGGATGCACAGGGTCAGGGGAATCCGACGGTAGCCGCCCTCGGGGCGTGCCACGTGAATGAGGCGGCGTAACGTCAGTTCGCTGCCCAGTTCCCGCGGCAGGCGCGGCGTGATCCGCACAGCGGGGAGCCGGTCGTCGTGTAATGAGAGTTCCAGGCCGGCAATGTGCTGGAAGAACTCGACGATCCAATCGGTCGAGCCCGACAGCCCGAAGTACATGCCCTTGCCGAAATGGGGGTCGGCCTCATCTGAAGCGTAGGACGTGGATGGCATTTCGAAGGGGCCCGCCAGGCCGGCGTCGCGCATGGCCGATACAATCGGTTTGAACTGCCGCCAGGCCGTATCCGCCTGGCCCGGGAGCAAGGCGCGGAAGCGGTGCATCATCATCTGGCCGTGATGATATTCCCCGTTCTCGGCACAGCCGGCCGGCACGATGCCCATACGGCCCACCAGCCGGCGCGCCGCCTCGTCGTTGGCGATCGGTGGCGCGAACAGCCGCAGTCCCAGTTCGGGTGCAAACATGCGGTCATCGCACGTCTTCAGGATCGCGTTCCTCTTCTCGGCCGCCCCGGGGACCGCCGTCAAATAGCCGCGCTCGATCTGCAGCATCCGTACGCCATAGGCGAGGACGGTCAGGTCCCGGCGCCGTGCGCCGTCGAAATCCGATCCGCTCATCGATCCGAGCGTATAGCCCCGTTCGCCACGGCTGTATTTGGGACGGGAGCCGTCCGCCCGCAATTCATGGATGACCGCGATGAAGCCGGCGTTGGCGCCATCCTCCCAGGCGAACCGGAGCGCATTGCGCCGGATCGTGTCGGCCAGCGTCTGCAGCCGCTTCCGCGCGGCGCTGATGTCCGTGCCGAGGATGGCGGCCACCCGCGCTGATTCAAGCAGGTCCAGCGTGTCGATCAGGGAGGTAAAGACGTGCGCGCTCAACCGGACCTGCGCGCCCCGTCCCATTCCCCGCGTGGTGGCGTCGCCCACGACCGAGGTGCCGAACATGTCCACCGGATCGCACCAGTCGCCATACATGGCCTGCACCAGCCCGTAGGGCGAATCCTCGACCTGCCGGCGATAGGCATCGAATATGCCGATCAGCGCGTCCACCACCCGCATCCGGCGCTTTCCGCCCACAATGCCGGAACGCTCGGGAACCTCCGGGTTCGTGAGAACAACGGTCTCCACCGGCTCGTTGAGCACCCCGACGTCACCGGTCTCCCGGATATACATATTCAGCGAGTCCGCGAGCCAGACGGCGCTGTCGTTGTAGGGCCGGTTGTCGTTTTGAACCTCCACGGAACGGTCGTCCCAGCGGCTCGGGTACTGACGCGGGAACATGCCATGCAGTTTCTCGGCGCGGGTAAGCGGAGAGGACCACCGGTGCCCTTCGGGCACGGTGAGGTACATGAACCCCAGCGTGTGAACGAGGTCGGCCCGGATGCGACCGGGGTCTTCCTTCATCTTCGGCCACATGTCCTGGGCGCGGTCGCGGGTTCCCAATTCGATACCCTGCGCCATCTTGGCCCCGTGGGCACGGCAGTTTTCGTAGAGCTCCGCCACGCCGGTCCACAACGATCGCGCGTATTCGGCGATCACCGGCTGGTTCGGCATTTCCAGCGCGAAGGCGGGCGGCGCCGACTGCGCCTGAGCGCGCGCGGAAGCGGCCATCGCGTCCGCCACCGACGGGGTGTGCCGCACCAGCGAGGCCGCCCCGGTGTGGAAGGCCTTCGCCACCTTCGGGAAGTCGGACTGACGGCAGGCGGTCTGGTCCCGGAACCGGGCGCACAGGCCGGCATCCGTGACGTAGAGCAATTCCTGGAGCAGGCAGGTGGCCTTGCCCGGCGCCAGCCGCAAGGCGAAGCGGTTGGCGGCAATCGAGGCGATGGAGAAACGGTTCAACGCCGTGCCGGCGCCGGCCCGCAGCCGGCCTTCCTTAACCGCCACCGGGAGGCGTACGCCGCCGGCTGAGTCGCCTACGAACGAGGTGTAGTCGCAGGTGGCCTCGACGGCGCGCAGCCCGGTTCCAGTCAGGCTGGAGACCCGTTTCGGCTGCACGATATCCGTGTAAGGGACGGTCGCCGAGACAACGGTCTCGGTTGAGGAAAGCGGCATCCCGGAGTCGTACCAGATCTCCTTGTTGTAGACGAACCGCTGCGTGCAGTGCAGGTTGAAGAAACTCCACAAATCCGCCTCCAGCGTCTGCCGCCCCGTATTGCGGAGATAAAGCTGCCGTAATATCGCCGGTCCGGCGGCGGTCTCCACAAGCTGGAACTTGACGGCGCTCCGGAACGCGAGGCCCGGGGCCGGGGCAAAGTCCGCGCAAAACCACATCGCACGGCCGGGGTCACCCAGCTTGACCACCTTGATGGCTTTGGGTTCACAGCCACTGCCATCCTGGGGGTTGACGAGTCCGGCAATGATCGCACGCCGTCCACGCTTCAGGCCAAGCCACAGGTTGTTCGAGGGGACCCCGATCTCACGCTTCTCAGTGGCATCGAAATGGCCCGATAAGACGTGGATGTCCATCCCGCCTTCCAGTTTCACCTCAAAGGCGACCGATCCGTTGGACATGAAGGTGGCCTTGGCCGCGCCGGCCGTTGTGACCAACACCGAGGGGCAGCCGTCCGGGTGGCCCTCGTAGATGACTTCGCCCCCGGGTCCGTAACCGCCCAGGCGGTTAACCCTGGCGGCAACGGAAAGGTTTAATACATGTTCGGCCTCTTGTATAAATAATGCATCGACGGGTTTTTTCATTATAGTCCTTCACGGCTGTGTTTTAGCGTTCTGAAATATCCTCAAAAGATGATTCCGGATCGCCGCACATGCGGTCGCGCTGGTAGAAGTTGTCCGTGCCGATCGCCTTGCGGCTTTTCCCTGTGACAAACAGCTTCACCACCGCGCCGTTGGTGTAGTCCAGCATCGGTACCGCGATGAACGTCCCGTCAAACTTGAACTTCACCTCCCGCATGGCCTTGTCGCCGGGGAGCATGATGCCGACCTTGCCGACATCGTGCCCGCGCTGGACACGGAATAGCGCGTACGGGGTCTTGGCGTACTTGATCTCGTCCCCGACGTCCACGTTCTTGTTGATGATCCCCGCGACATAGCCGCCGGGGACGGTGTACAGTTTGCCGAGCGAGCCCTTCGGTGCGCGCAACGGATCCGACTCGAAACACAGCACGCGTTCGCGGAACTGCGCGAACAGCGGCAGGTACTTCTGGTACAACACGCCCTCCTCGTCCGTCGGCTTGTAGGAACACGTCGGGTAACAGGCGTGCAGCACGCAGCGGCGCAGGCACTCGTCCTGGCTCATGCCGGCATTCGAGCCCCACAAGTAGAAGAGGGGATTGGCGATCGAGGCCCAGAAGAACTTCTCCTCGTACAGGTCCCCATCGCCTTCCAGTAACTGGCCGTCGCAATAGCGCATGGAGCGGATGCTCATGGGCTTGTTGGCGAAGCTGGTGAGGTTCCTGGGCTTCATGATCTTCGTCTTGATGATCCGCTCGATGTCATCATAGCTGTGGTTCATGCTGTAGCAGGGTTTGCCGTTCACCACGGTCACGCCGTCGTCGTGCGCGAAGTCGATCTCGTAGTGCCGGAAGCAGTCCAGGAAGAAACCGTCCAGCAGATCCCCGTAATCGTCGAAAATCTTCTTTGCCGACTCGATTGTGAACTTGCCAAACGACCAACGCGGATCGGCGTTCATGTTGTGGCTCATGTACCAGCCACTGGGCATGGGTGAACCGTCCTCGTTCCTTGCGATGGAGTCCGGCCAGCGCTTCTCCACCATGGGCCGGTAACCGTCGGTGTAGTTGAAGTACCAGTGGTTGGAAATGCCCTTGGACTTGAGCGTGGCCAGCCGGCGCTTCAGATCCGAGCGCTCGTGGAACCAGCCGGAGCGGAACGCGTCGGTCGGCGCCCCCGGTTTGTAGCCGCTCATCGCGAAGCACTCCTCCGGTGTGTGGCTGGCGATATACTCCTCCATTACCTCGGGCGTCACCTCCTCGGCCTTGCGCCCCTCCGCGACAGCCTTCTGGCGCAAGGCCTGCCAGAGCGGTTCCTTGCTGCGGATCCAGCGCTCCTTGCCGTCCTGGTAGTAGTCGCCGTAGTCCTGGAAGTGGCCGTGGACCTCAAAGGTTTTCAGCCCGCAGGCGAGCAGCTTGTCGACGTGTTCATCCACGTAGGCGGTGCCGCAGAGGAAGGTGCCTTCGCGGTCGTAGATGGTCTTGTTGAAGGGGTCGAAGAATTCCTGCCAACGTTTGTAGACCTGGCCCAGCCCCGGGCGCCAGTCGCCCGCATGGAGGAAGAGCATGACCTTGGTCTTCATCGGCCGGTCGCCGACGAGGCCGATATAGTAGTTCACCGCCTCCAGCACCGGGGCGGTCCGGGTGTCCTTCTTCATCGAGCCCCAGTTGTAGCACTTCTCCATGTTGTTGAAGCCGAACTTGGCCGCCGGCACGTTGGCGTCGATCGGCTCGACCAGGGAGTAGCCGACCCCGAGTTGCCGGTTATAATGGCTCACCATGGGCAGGATGACCTCCTGCTCACTCACGTAGGGGATCTGGGTGTACATGAACTCGAAGGGCGTCATGCCGTCGAAAGCCTGTTCCCCCCACTTGCAGGGCGCCCAGACGTTCCAGCCGGCGATCAGCGGGAACATGAAGTACACCCGCAGCGACCGGTCGGCCACTTTCTTATTGTTCTTCCGTGCCTCCACTTCCCAGTGGAAAGAATCGGCTTCCATCCGCAGCGTGACGGTGAGGGTGAATGGTGCCCCCGCGAATCGTTTTTCGAATGAAACCGCCTGGCCGCGTTTTTTCAGGTTGCGGACCAGGGGCTTTGCGTCGAGGTCGCTATACATCACGCGGTCGTGCTCGTCGTAGACCCGGATGCCGCCGATGTAGCCGGGAATACCGTTGCGCACCTGCTGGAAGAGGTCCACGTCGTTCTGGCGCCAGGTGCAGCCGCGGATCAGGCCGGTGGTTTTCTCCACGGCGATCCGGCCCTGGGTGTTTTCGAGAAACCAGCAGGTCGCTGGTGTGGGTTTAGTGAAGGTCTGTGTGCTCATGTTTCTCCTTAATGCTTTGTCTTAGTTCAGTTTGCCGGGCTTGCCGTCTTCTTCGGGTACCGGTGAAGCCTTCTGGACCCCCTGCCTTACCGCCTGACAGTAGAAACACGTACAGGCGCCGTTGCGGCCGATGCTGATCATGGGGTTGGTGCGATTGACGGCCACGCTGATGTCGGCCAGGGCGCGGGCCGGCGCCAGGAAGATCGTGCCGTCTCCCAGCGTGGTGGAACGCATGGTCCCCTGTTGCAGAAGGGGATCAATCATGGTGGTCTGGAAGTGATCCACGTGCCAGGGGGCCTGTGGCTGCGTGAACACGCGTCGCTCCCCGTCCGCTTCCTTGCGGTGCGTGATCAGCGTCGGCTGCGAGACCCCGGTCCACACCTCGCCAGCATGGAGGATCGTCGTGCTGCGGACGGGGCAGATCAGCAAGACGTCGCCGCCGGCGTCGTAGAGCTTCCCCCAGAATCCATCGCGGGCCAAGGGTGCCGAGTTGCGGTCCACCAGGCGGGTGAGCGCGCGGGCAGCCGGCCCGACGGCGGCGACCGAGTGGGTAGGGTGGGGGCTGCGGATGACCCCGGGCTGCCGGCGAAAATAGTCGCTGACGGCGCCCACGACCGAGCGGGAATGCCGGGGATCGTAGGGCTCTGCGCCCAGCACACTGAGCGAGTGAGTCGGCATGCACAAGGTTCCGCGCGGGCCCAGCACGTCCTGGAGCGCCGTCATGAGCGTCTTCGCGCCGCCGGGGATATATCCGAACTGGCTCAGGGACGTATGCACGCAGAGGATGGAGCCGCGCCGCACGCCGAGGGTCCGGAAGGCCCGGCGCAGGTCGGCCGGGCTCAGAATGGGCCGCAACCGGGCCTTGCCGGTCTTGACCAGGTAGCGGGCCAGTGCCACCGCCTTCTGCATGTCAATGACCACGCCCTGGCCCCGGAGTTCATTCACGACTTCCGCAACCGTCGCTTTACCGCGTAAACGAGAGGCCAGCAGCCAGGCCCATTTTTCCGTCGACCAGCCCGGGGTCAGGCCGAGAACCTCCGCCAACTCCGTGCGCGCGGCGGGCGTCACATGATCCTCGAAGGAAAGAAAACCACGGAATGTAACCTGGGGAACCAGGGATGCCGCTTCGCGTTGTGCGCGGCTCTTCTCCGGCGGCGGGGTTGCTGTTCCCGCCGGTGCCGCCGGCAGCGCGGCGATCTCCGATTCCAGACGTTTAAGATCCTCGACCGCGGGCCAGCAACCCGTGGACCGCCGGACTCCCGCCTTGTACAGATCCGCAGGTTTGCTCCAGTCGCCAAACAGATTGGCAACGGCCATGACTCGCCGTAGCGAATCCAATTCCGCCACAGCCTGCGCCCGGATCGCCGCGGCCTCGGCCGGCTTGCCCCGCATGGCGTCGGCGGCACGTCGCACGATACGCCGCGCCAAACCAAGGGCCTCCCGGTTGTCAAACCGGGTAACCGCATGCAGGAACGCCGTTGCCGCCATGCCCGCCCAGCGGATGGCGTCCCTGCTCAGGGTCGCGGGAACATCCGCGGAACTGTGGTAGGTCGGCCCTGTCTTCTGCTCAAGCGACATATGTCCGGGCGCCGGGTTGAGCCCGACGAGGGCATCACTCACACCGCACGCCTGTATACGGCAAGCCTTGTGACCGGCGCCCTTGTCGGCCAGGCGAGCGGCAGCCTCCAGAAGATACGAGGCGAAGTGCGCCTGCCCCGGGAAGCTGCGACCGAGGGTCATGAGGCCCTGTGTCTCGGGGCCGGGCTCGCAGCCGACCATGTCCAGGTTCAGGCCGGCGAGGAAGGACGGAACGCGATTCCGGCTGTTTAACCACGCCTGGATGCCCCGCACTTCCACTGAGAAAAAGACCCGGATCGTACGCCGGGGCGGCTTGCCCGGCGCGGCTTGAAGCGCCCGCAGGGCCTCGATCGCCACGCCGACTCCCGAGGCATTGTCCTGCGCACCCGGCTCGTCCAGATGGGCGCAGAGGTAGACCTCGGGCTGCCCTTGCCCGAGTGTGGCGGTGACGACCGGCATCGTGCCGGCCTTCCGTTCAGCCTGGACCCTGGCCCGCAGGTGAATGGCCGGTTTGGTTTGCAACAGCGCTTTCAACCGCGCACCTGCGGCCGGTGACAGGGAGAAGCAGGGCACGCAGGCCCGGCCCTCATCCATGGGGACCGCATAGTTGACATAGCGGGCGGCTTTGGGGTCATTGTTCGGCATGCAGACGATGACGCCCAGTGCGCCGGAACGGGCCGCCATTTCGTTGATCTCGAGCGTCCCCATGCCGGACTCCAGCAGCAGGAAGGCGCCGCGCAACTGACCCCACACCGACGCCGCGTCCGGCGCCATCACGACCGGTCCCTCGACCCATTCGCCATGCGGGGTGGGGGGACTGTACAGGGCGAGGCTCTGGGGGATCTCGTCGTAGTCCGCCAGCGCCTCCTTGCGCTGCCCGGGAACAATGGCCTCCAGACGGGCTTTTGTCACGGTCCAGGATATCGGCATCAGCCAGCCGCCGAAGGACGTCTTGCCGTCGGACGGAATGTCCTCGATGGTCACGCCGTTCAGGCCGGCTTCCCGCAGTTCCTTGGCGACGAATTCAGCGGAGGCACGGACGGCTTTCGAATCCATCAGGCGTGCGGTTTCCCATAGGCCCCGGATTGTTTCCATGGCGCGTTTGGAACTGAAGGCCTCCGCGGCGACATTCGTCTCGGGTGTCAACGGAACTCGAATGTCATTACGTGTAGATGTTTTTTTGCTTTTATTCATATGCTTTTCCATAATCTGCGTGTTTTTCGATCTGATAGACATATCAAACAAAATGAGCGAAGAAAACCATTTTTTTTGTGTAACTACTCAGGTCACAGGGCATAT
>JBIKMI010000058.1:0-12543 GCA_044359285.1 Kiritimatiellia bacterium | reverse complement strand
CGTGAACTCCGCGACATGGCATGGCGCCGGATTGCGGCGCTACGCGCCGCCGAGGAGTTGAAGCTGACGGCCTCACTGGAAGAGGTGCTTGCGGCGATTACCTCCGACCCGCAGTTCCAGGATGAGGGCCGGTTCAATCCCCAGCGGTATCAGGTCTTCGGCCGGGATGTCCTTAGCAGGCTGAACGCCACCCTGACCCAGTTCGAACAACAACTCAGGGAAAATATCGTCCTCCAGAAGCTGCACAACATCACGTCCGCCGGCATCTGGCTGGCGCCCAGTGAACTCCGGCGGATGTCCGCCCGCTATGCAGACTCATTCAAGCTGGAATATGTGGATATCGATACCAACCTGATTTCAGCCAAGGCGATCACCTTGACGGAGTCAGATCTTCACTCTTACTACAAGGCCCACTCCAATGAGTTCCGGGTCCCGGCAAAAGTCAGCGTGCGCTATCTCCAGCTCCCGATATCCAACTACCTGTCCAAAGTGACCGACAAGGTGGATACCAATACCGTGGAGGACTACTACCTTGCCCATACCGATGACTACAGCACTACCGATACCAACGACGCCAAGGTGGTTAAACCGTTGGAAGCGGTTTCGCAGGAGATCTCGGTGAAGTTGCTCCATGAGGCAGCGACTCAAATGGCCGCCGACACCCTCAATGAACTCAGTGATACCCTTATACCGAACCGTGAAGGGAAAGCCTCCACATTTGAGGCCATTGCGCAAAGCGCCCATCTTCCGATCCTCGAGACCGGCCTGTTTGACGCGTTCACTCCCGTGACGGGCATCGATGCCGGCCTTGCCTTCAACGAGGCCGCCTTCCGGTTGCGCTCCACCGCTGATGAGTATTTCAGCATGGCCATTCCAGGAAAGGACTCTGTTTTCCTGATGGCCTTGAGCACCAATACCGATGCCTATATCCCCCAGTTTGCGAAGGTCAAGGAGCAGGTCGAACCGCTGGCGCTGGAGAATGCCATACAGGAATCCCTGCACAAACAGGCAGCCGACCTTCACCAATTCCTGCAAGCCGGACTGAGCAGCAAACGGTCGTTCGCCTCCCTGGCTAAGGAAAAATCCATGAATGTTTCCACTACGGAATACTTCTCGGCTTCGGCGGCCCCTGACGCCTTGAGCTCTTCCGATATCCTCGGGGATATCACCCTGCGAAACGCCGGGGAGTTAAGTGCGGTCCTGCCCGGCACCAGCGGCTTGATGATCGCCTATATCGTGGATCGTCGTCCTGCGGGTCAGGCCGAGCTCGGTTCCATTCAAAACCAGGTGTTCATGAATACGAATCGCCGCCGATCACGGATCATCTTCAATGACTGGGAAAAATCGCTCGTTTCCGGGGAGCGGATGAAAGACAAATACAAGCCGGAAGACATCCAGGACATCCCAGCCTCCGATGATCAGGATAAATCTAACTGAACCCAGGCGGCGCCTTGCCGCCCAGATAGACCACACCCTTCTCAAGCCGGAGGGCACCGCCCGCGATGTGGAGCGACTGTGTGAAGACGCGATAGCGTATGGGTTTGCAGCCGTCTGCATCAACCCCTGGTTACTCCCGATTGCGGTCCGCGCCCTGAGGGGCACCCCCACGCTTCCCTGCACGGTCGTCGGGTTTCCGCTCGGGGCAATGACCTCGGCCGGCAAAGCCTTTGAAGCGGGTGAAGCGGCGGCGGCAGGAGCCCGTGAAGTTGATATGGTGTTGGCTGTGGGCGCCATCAAACAGAAGGCTTACAAAACGGCTTTGGCGGATATCCAAGCTGTTGTCCGCGCTGCCGGCAGCTCCTGTTCCGTCAAAGTCATTCTTGAAACCTGTCTGCTGAGTGATGATGAAAAAGTGATGGCTTGCCAGCTGGCGCTGGAGGCTGGAGCCCATTTCGTCAAAACCTCGACAGGCTTCAGCACCGGAGGTGCCACCCTTCATGACGTGGCCTTGCTACGTGCCACAGTGGGAACCGGCGCCGGCGTAAAAGCCAGCGGCGGGATCCGGACGTTAGCGGATGCAGAAGCCATGATTGCCGCCGGCGCTAACCGCATCGGAACCAGCGCCGGCATCAGCATCGTTACCACGTCATGAAAGCCTTTCTCATTGTCCTGGATTCAGTCGGCATCGGCGCAGCCCCAGATGCCGACGCCTACGGGGATGCCGGGGCCAACACACTGGCCCACATTGGCCAGGCGGTAGGCGGGCTGCGCCTCCCGACCCTCGCCTCGCTCGGACTCGGCAATATTCCCCTGCTCCTGCCGGGGGGGCTTGCCATTCCCGGGGTGGCTCCCGTTTCTCCCGTTCAAGGCGGGTTTGGCGCGATGCGGGAACGATCACAAGGCAAGGATACGACTACCGGTCATTGGGAAATGGCCGGACTTCTGATGAAAAAGGGGTTTCACCTCTTCCCGCAGGACGCGCCCTCGTTCCCGGCCCCTTTGATTCAGGAATTCGAACGCCGCACAGGTCGTAAAACCATTGGGAATAAGGCGGCCAACGGGGTCGCCATCATCAATGAGCTTGGGGCCCAGCAACTCAAGGAAGGGGCCTGGATCGTCTATACCAGCGCGGATTCGGTCTTTCAAATTGCCGCTCACGAGGGCGCAATCCCTCTGCCGGAACTTTACGAGGGGTGCCGGATCGCCCGGGAATTATGTGATCCTTATGTGGTGGGCCGGGTGATCGCCCGCCCTTATGTCGGTGAACCGGGGTCATTTAAGCGTACCGAAAACCGCCGGGACTTCTCCTACCCCCTGCCCGGCCCCACGATCCTAAACCGGCTATCCGACCACGGTATCCCCGTCATTACGGTAGGCAAGCTGGATGATATTTTCAATCGCAGCGGCGTCACCCGCTCATTTCACGTGGAGAATAATCGGGACGCGGAAGCCACCATCCTGACACTGGCAGATCAACCGGACTCTTTCTTCTGTTTTGCCAACCTGATTGATTTCGACATGCTCTACGGACACCGGCGTGATGCGGCCGGCTATGCGACCGCCTTGGAACAGGCGGACCAGTTTCTGGATGAACTGCTGCCAAAATTGGCCGATACCGATCTATTGCTCATTACGGCCGACCATGGAAATGATCCCACCTTCAAGGGATCCGACCATACCCGTGAATTTGTTCCCCTTCTCACACGCGGCCCCGGCCAATGGAATGCCACTCTCGGGGTCCGCGATGGATTCTATGATGTGGCACAAACCCTGGCGGCTTACTTCAAACTGTCCGCCATGCCCTATGGCGTCAGTTTCCTTTGATCTGCCGTTCGCGTCATGTTACAATCCGCGGCATGTCTGATATCATTGTTACCTGTGCCCAGTGCGGAAATAACATCACGGTTTCGGAATATGTGACCGCCGAGATGATCACCTGCATGAAATGCAAAACCCAGGTACCCATTCCCACCCGGACGCCCGATCCCATCGCTGTTGCGCCGAAATTAAAACTCGCCTTGGCCACCCCCCCCGAGCCACCCCCTGCCCCGGTGCCCACACCGCCCGTGAAACTGAGCCGGAAGGAAGCCAAGGCGGCGGCGAAAAAGAATGTGCAGCAGTATCTTCCCAAAGGGGGGAAAAAGCGCATCCGGGCGCGCAAGATCAGCACCTTTGAAATCAAAGTCCTCCCCTGGCTGGTCTTCTTCGCACTCCTGCTTGTAGGCGGCTGGATGCGTTATGTCCCCGGCGCACTCGCCCCCGACATCCATCCCCAGTTTGTCCAGGGCGGGGTATTAGCCCTGCTGCTATTGCATATCTCGGTAGTATGCCTGGCCTTCGGCGATGATCCCTTCAGAGGAATTCTCTGTTTTATCATTCCTGGATATTCCATCTTTTACCTGTTCACACAGGCGGATCAGATCTTATTGCGGGGCCTGGTGGGAGCGTTGCTGATCATTTTTGGCTGGGATTTCGCCATCGAGGCGGGAATACTCTGGAACGAGTTTTATGCCACTGCCTCAAACTGGATTGCCACAACCGACACGATCAAGAAGAAGTAAGACGTGAAGCGTGATGTGCAAGATATTAACAGCTCATCTCACGTTTCACCTGTTGCCGGCAACTGGCGATAGCGGTATCGATAAGGCTGCCCGCATAAATCGCCAGCCAGATAAAAAACGGGATCATCAGTGACGCCAGCCCGGGGGCTTCCGCCGGGGCATTCATCGGATCAAACGCCAGCCCGTAATAGGTTTTCACCACGCCAAAAACAACCGTCAGCAACCACCCCGCCGCCAGGGTGGAAGCGGTCAGGAAAAATACCCCTACCACCCAACGACGCTGCATTAACTGGCCGACCCCGGGCGATACCAGGGCGGAAAGCGCGGTGGGCGAGATTGCCGGCCTGGAAGCATGAGCCCGCTGGAGCGGAGGGGGGGTGGCGGGGTTCATCGGACCTCACTTCGGATATTCGTCAGGATCTCATAGGGGATTGTCGCACACCAACGGGCGACTTCATCAGCCCAAAGCGATTCACCGCCCTGAGTGCCAATCAGCACGACCTCATCCCCGGGCTTAACCCCGCTTCCGGCTCCCACATCGACTGTGGTGAAATTCATTGTCACTCGCCCGACGACTTTGGCACGCCGGCCGCCAACCAGAACATAGCCCTTGTTACTCATCAGTCGCGATACACCATCGGCATAGCCTGCGTCAATGGTTGCCAGGCAAGTCGGCTCCGGCGTGACATACGTGCTGAGATAGCCTACAGGAAAATCAGCCGGCACCGGCCTGACTTGGATCACCCGGGTTTTCCACTGCAACAAGGGGCTTGTCGAGACGCGGGCCAAGGGGCCACGACCTCCATAGCCATACGCCAGAATACCCAGCCGGACCCCATTCATATCCAGCTCCGGGCGGGATGAAAATGCCGCACTATTGGCTAGATGGGTGTAGAGCCCGGACATTCCATGGGCCAGACAGCCAGACAAAACAGTTTGGAACCGCTCCGCCTGTACCTTCGCAAACAAATCATTTGACCGTCCCGCCGAAGCAAAATGCGTGCATAGGCCGCGGATATCCAAGCCCCCCTGCCGGTTGAGCTCCGCTATCTGGCCCGGCGCGCCCTCCCAGAACAATCCAAGGCGCCCCATTCCGGTGTCCACCTTCATATGGCAGGGCAACGTCAGGCCCTCCCTCCTGGCGGTCTGGGCCAGTTCACGGGCCTGTTCCAGACTGAACAGTACGGGCAGGATCCGCTGTTGCACAATCTCCCGGATATCCGCCGGCCAAACCGCGCCCAGTAGCAGGATATTGGCTTCTGGAAGAACCGCCCGGACACTGAGGGCTTCATCCAGGGTTGCCACAAAAAACCAGCTTACACCGCAGCTAAAGGCCTTGCTGGCCACCGTGGTAATCCCGTGCCCATAGGCATTGGCCTTGACGACCAGGATAATTTCTGACGACGGTGACAAGGCCGTCTTCATTACACTTAGATTCTGGCAAAGCCTCTCAAGATTGAGCTCTACCCAGGCATTTTTGCGTCTATTCGGGATGGAGCTCATCATGCCAACTGGGGTCCACCCTGTGCCATGGGCGGCACAGCCACCCGATTCACCCGTAACGGATATCGCAACTTGAGATCACCATCGAGCAGGATCTCAACCCAATAGACGCCGTCCTTGTCAAACTTGAGATTGATGAAAAATTCAACATTGGTCACAGTCGATTCCGGATCATTCAGCTGAACAAGGATGTCCTGCCCTTCGGCGACCACGACCCCCCGATCCGGCCCGATGATCCGGGTTTTCCCCTTGAACTGACCCTGTCCACTACACCAGCGGTTGACAATGCAGACACGCGGAAAAAGGGCAGGGAACTGGGGCATTCCTATCACATCGAACAGTCCGATCAGGATAAATTTCCCCGAGCGCTCCTGGCGCACATCATCACACAGCACACTCATCTGGAGATCGGGTATCATCATGACAACGTCCCTTTGATTTTCCCACCCCAGGCCGTCAGGTGGGATATAATGAAGTTCACCACAGCGGCGTGCGCTTCCCGGCCATTCCCGGCAATCGTAATCGGCGGGCCGAATTCCATCCTGACAGGCCGTTCAGGATGAACATAGCCGGCGTCTTTAATCCATTTGCCATTCGCCATGAAATCCGTCTTCAGCGCCAGCGGAACCACCGGCACCCCGGCCCGGGCTGCCAGCTTTATCCCCAGGGTATTGAACCCCTCGACATCAAATTCAACCGACCGGGTCGCCTGGGGGAAAATAACCACCGTCACCCCCTGCCGGATCAGCTCAGCCCCCTCGGCCAACACCCTTTTTAAATCTTCACGGGGATTATCCCGACTTACGGCGATGTGCTTTACGGCGCACATGATCGGCCCGAAGGCGAAATGGGTCCGCAAACTCTGCTTCACCACAAACGCCACGTCTTTAAAGGGAAGGATAAATACGGGCAGAATAATTGTTTCCAGCGAGCTCATGTGATTTCCCACGATCACCACCGGACCCGGAGTGTTGGCCAGATGCTGAAGGCCGTTCACTTCGATACGCCCCCCTACCGCTTCCGTCACATGCATGGCTTTCCAAGACCGGTTGACATACCCCTCTGTATACTTCCCGCCATGAAATTCCCCGCGCGCGATCATGCGCTTGCCAACATGGTAGAGCCAGAGGATGCGGGTATGGAAACAAACGGCACGTAGCCATTCAAAGGGTCCCAGTCGCATGGGCGCACCCGCCGGGGGCGTCTCATAACGCGATACCGACATGACCTGCTGATGGAACCGTTTGGATTGGTCGTAATTATACATGGTCATCCAATAACTCGTAAGCCAAAACACTGACCCCATACAATGCCGCCGTCTCCACCCGGAGCACGCGGGATCCATAACTGACCGGCAGCGCTCCGGCCTTCCTGGCCAGCTCATATTCACGCGGTGAAAAGTCACCTTCCGGCCCGATCAACAGCCCCACCGAGCCAATATGGCGCTCCCTCAATTCCTGGAGGCAGGACTTCAAGGGGCGGCATCCGGGCTCCAATGAACCGATCAGCACGGCGTCCAGCGCCAGATCCCGTTCCAGCAACGCGCCCAGCGGGGCGACCGGGTACACCTTCGGGATCCAGGCGGTCCGGCATTGCTTGGCCGCCTCAAACGCAATCCGCTGCCACCGGATTGTACGATGATCGGCGCGCTCATCCTCCAGGCGAACCACGCCCCGGTCCGTCATCACGGGGCGGATGGCACACACGCCCATCTCTGTCGCCTTCTGGATGATCAAATCCATTTTTTGAGATTTCGGGACCGCTTGAATGAGGGTGATGGCGACCCCCGTCCCGGCCTGGCGCTTACGATCCACGATCCATACCGTGACGATCCCTGCATTACGGGCCGTAATGACCGCAGAAGCCTCTCCGCCCTGTCCATCGCACACCACGACGGTCGCACCGATTTCCTGCCGCAGGACATCCGTCAAATGGTGTGAATCATCCCGCGACAGGGTGAGGGTGTCCTGTGGCCACACATCGGGGGTAACAAAACAACGAGGGATCATCCTTAAACTCTCACTTATCGACAGGTTTGGCCTTGATGAACTGCTCCGCGCGTTCACGGAGTTTCCGGCTCAAGGGATAATTATCATCTGCGCACAAATCACTGTAATCCTTAAGCGCTTTTTTTTGCTTGGAACTCAACTTGACCGGCACCTCAACGATCACCCGGATATGCAGGTCGCCCCGCCCATCCCCGTTCAGGCTGGGCGCGCCCTTGCCACGCAACCGGAACATATGCCCCGACTCCGTTCCCGCCTCTACCGTCAGAGGAGCAAACCCGTCAATAGTGGGTACATTGACATCGCCCCCCAGCGCCGCAATGTGCATCGGGATGGGAACTTCGCACAGCAATTCAGATCCTTCCCGATGAAACAGATCATGTTCACGCACATGAAGGATCACATACAGGTCGCCGGCAATGCCCCCCCGCACGCCACCCTCGCCTCGTCCGGCCAATCGCAGACGGGACCCCGTCTCAACCCCTGCGGGAATCCGCAAGGTCAGCCGTTTCTTGTTTTTAACCCGGCCCGCGCCTTTGCAGTCACGACAGGGCTTGGTAATCATCTTGCCACTGCCGGAGCATACCGGACAGGTCTGACGAACCTGGAAGAACCCGCTGGCAGAAATCACAGCCCCGCGGCCTCCGCAATGACGACAGGTTTCCTCGGAACTACCGGGCTCACTTCCCATCCCGTTACAGGAGGTGCATTGCTCGGTCACCGGAAGCGTAATATCCTGTTGGGCCCCGAACATCGCTTCTTCGAAGCCGATTTCCAGATCGAACCGGAGATCCGCACCCTGCTGCGGGCCCGTTCGCGAGGTCCGGCGGCCGCCGCCCATCATGTCGTCAAACACCCCACCCCCATCACCAAAGAGGCTCCCGAACAGATCCTGCAGATCCGAAACATGGGTGAAATCCCTGGAGAAATTAAATCCGTCGGGACCAAAGGTGGACTTCATCCCCTCATGGCCATATTGGTCATATTGACGGCGCTTGCCGGCATCACTCAGGATTTCGTAGGCCTCACTGACTTCCTTGAATTTGGCCTCGGAGACCTTATCGCCCTGGTTCCGATCGGGGTGATATTGCATGGCCATGCGGCGGTAGGCCTTCTTAATTTCATCAACGGAGGCCGACCGGGCCACCCCGAGCACCTCGTAATAGTCACGCTTTGCAGTCACAAACAATCCTCGCAAAATTAATAAATTAAATAAGCTTTTGTATTCGCATTCAGCCGGCAGGCCGCGAAACTCGAAGAAACCGCACGAACTGGAGCGTCAAGGCTTGTTTATCGCAGGGGATGCCTGCTGCGCCACTGTCCTTGCGAGATCTTCCTTCAGATACACAAGGACGTCCTTGAATTTCACCATATTGTCCGGAGCCGCCTCGATCAGGGCTTCATGCGCCGCAATCATCGTCTGGGTCATCCGCGTTTTATCCGTTCCGATGTCAAGAGGCATGCTGAGGCGACTCATGTCGCCCGCCGCCGCCGTATCGATGGTGACCAGGTGATTGATCCCCAGCATTTTGATCAGAAAGGCATTTTTATCACTGATATTACGCAGGATGATTTCCCCGTCGGATTTCTTGATCTGGGTCGCCAGACCGGCCAATACCCCCATAAAGGTGCTGTCCAACGCAGTCCTGCATCTCAATAATCACCCGGCGACAGCCTTTCTCAATGGCCATCAAACCAAACTGCTTAAGCGCAGGCCCGATTTTAAAAGTAGCCCTCCCCTGCACCCGAACCAGTGCATCGAGAGACTGAATTGCAACTTCTACGCTATCACTGGATATTTCCATAAGATCCCTTTTTCACGCTGGTTGAAGGCTAGCACCCACGGCCCTTGCTGTCAACGGGCGGAGCGGTTGGAAAATCAGATTAACCGCCCCTGTTCCGGACCAGGTTTGACCCCGAAACGCCGGTAGCAAAGATCGGTTGCCACACGCCCCTGCGGCGTGCGCTTGATGAACCCCTCCTGAATCAGGAACGGCTCATAGACCTCTTCAATCGTGTCCGCCTCTTCCCCCACGGACACGGCCAGCGAACTCAGTCCGACGGGCCCCCCTGAAAATCGGTGCATGATGGTCTCCAGGATCCGCTTGTCCATCTCATCGAGGCCATCTTCATCAATATCCAGCATGGTCAGGGCCGCCGCGGCCACGGCCTCGGTGATTTTCCCATCGGCTTTCACCTGGGCAAAATCACGCACCCGCCGCAACAGATTATTGCAAATACGGGGAGTCCCCCGGGATCGACGCGCAATTTCAGACGCCCCACCGGCATCCACATCCACATCCAGAATCCGTGCAGAGCGCATGACAATGTGCTGCAGATCTGCCGCCTTGTAGTAATCCAGCCGGATCGGCAGGCCAAACCGGGCCCGGAATGGAGCGGTCAGCAACCCGCTCCGCGTGGTCGCGCCGATCAAGGTGAACGGCTGCAAATTCAGTCTAACCGACCGGGCATTGGCACCTTGGTCAATCATAATATCGATGACAAAATCCTCCATGGCCGAGTAGAGATACTCTTCAACCGAACGCTGCATCCGGTGAATTTCGTCGATGAACAAGACATCGCCCCTTTCCAACCCTGTCAGCAGACCGGCCAAATCGCCAGGCTTGTCAATCACGGGGCCGGAGGTGGACTTGACATTAACCCCCATTTCCGACGCGAGGATATAGGCCAACGTGGTCTTGCCGAGCCCCGGCGGACCTGACAACAGCACATGCTCCATCACATCGCCCCGCTGCTTGGCCGCCTGTGTAAATAGCTCAAGCCGCTCGCTGGCTTTAGGCTGGCCAACGAAATCCCTGAAACGGGTCGGTCGCAACCGCACATCCAGGTCTTTATCCGGCTTGTTCAGCCCATCAGAGATTAATCGTTCGGACATAATAACCGCCTTCAGTTCTGATTACACCCTTTTCCAACAGCCGGGATACCGCAGATTCCACTGCCGTGACGTCCACCCCAAGTGTGGCACAGAGGTCCAGCAGGGTGACGGGATGACGTTGAATGAGACCCAGCATCCGTTCGGTCAACGCATCTGCCATCAGGGCGGGGGCGCCAACCGGCGCGGAGGCTACCGCCACCCCGATCACTTCAGCCACGGGGCTGAAAAGAGTAGCCAGTTCAGCCATTCTCGAACTTGGGACCGGCTTCACTGCCCCATCTTGCGCCGGGCGAACCGCCGTATTCAGATGGATCCGGTCCGGACCGATGCGCTTTGCCAGCCGGGCGATATGATGCATCTGCTCAGGGTTGTCATTCAGCCCGGGTACAACAAATATTTCCAGCCAGTATTCGCCTGAAAACTCATGACGAAATGCCGTCAGGCCTTGAATAAAGGGTTCAAACCTCAATGCCGAATGGGGCTGATGGACCGCCTCAAAAGAGGCTTGATCCCAGGCGCTGAGGGTGGCCTTGACGACCTCTGCCTTGACAGCCGCCTGCCGGACGTCGGGCAGGGAAAATAAAGACCCGTTGCTCAGCAGGATTCGACGCAACGAGCACCGCGCCCCGATCGCGTCAATGATGTCGCCGAAACGGGCATGCAGGGTAGGCTCTCCGCCCCCGGCCAAAGTCACACAATCGGCCTGCCCATCATGAGTCAACCAATCGTCAAACTCACCCAGAACCCCTTCCACCGGGACATATTCCCGTCGCTCAAGCGTTTTGTCCGTGGTCTTCCCCACCTGGCAATAGGGGCAGTCATAGGTACAGACCTTCAGAGGCACAAGATCGATACCAAGAGAACGGCCCAGTCGCCGTGAGCGAACTGGGCCGAATAGAAACCGATATCCGCCAGTAATCATGCAGGGGAAATCGCCTCGACCGGGCATTCGCCGGCGCAGAGGCCACAATCCACACATTTGTCGGCATCAATGACAAACTGCTTGGGGCCTTCGGCAATTGCTTCCTGAGGGCACACAGGGGCGCAACTACCGCACTTTGTGCATTTTTCTGATATCACATACGCCATGGGAATTCTCCTAATAAGGGTTACAAAACGGGAAAATACTAGAGAAAACAATCTTTCATGTCAACCTGGATCGCAACAGTGAGAACAGGCGCCAGAAGCCCTCTTTCTCCTTGAGACAGGACCCAGTGAGGGGTATATTCCCTGTGAAAACAGAGACTCACTATGCCGGGACAAGGTTTACATTTAAGTCAGGATATGCGCCTTCACATGGTGCTGGCACCCCAGTTGCGCCAGTCCCTGGAGATGCTACAGGCCCCTGTGCTTGAACTGCGTGCCATGATTCAGGCCGAACTGAACAGCAATCCCACCCTTGAAGAGCTGCCTTCCGACGCCCCTCAAATCGAGGTGGAGAAAATCAATACGGAACTTGAGGACCACAAATCCATGGATTTCCGGAAAGAGTTCGAGATCCTGACGCGGCTTGACGATGAATGGAAGGACTACTTTTTCCAGGAGCGGGAGCGGAATTCCTATTCCGCCCACAGCGAGGAAAAACACGATTATCTCTACGAATCCATTACCCAGACCCAGTCGCTTCAGGAGCACCTGCTCCATCAACTTGCCCTTGCCGAGTTTGGCGCGACCGACCGGGCTCTTGGTGAGCTCATCATCGGCAGCATCAGTGATGACGGCTATCTCGCCGCTTCCATCGATGAGTTGGCCGCCGCCTGTAACGCTGAAGTCGACCATATGCAGGATATCCTCGCCATCATTCAGGACTTTGACCCACCGGGGGTCGGATCCCGCGACCTGCGTGAGTGTTTGCTCTTCCAACTGGAACGTCTGGGCAAGGCGGAGAGCACCGCCGGACGCATTGTCTCCGGTCATCTGGAACGGCTCGCTTCGCATAAATTGCAGGATATCGCCAAGATGCTGAAGCTCCCGATCGAGGAGATCCAGGTCGCGGCCAATTTCATCGCTACCCTGGAGCCAAAACCCGGCCGTGCCTATGGCTCCGAGTCGTCTCCCTACGTCACGCCGGAAGTGGTAGTGCAGATGGTGGGAGGCGTTTATGTTGTCCTGATGAATGATGATGATCTCCCCCGGC
>JBIKMI010000274.1:0-3847 GCA_044359285.1 Kiritimatiellia bacterium | reverse complement strand
GCCCTTTGTCCTGACCGACAACGGCTGCCGCTGGGGCCAGTTCATGACCCCCAATCCCGGTCAGGTCACCGAGGCCTGGGCCGATCTCAATGCCCGCTACGGCTTCAACACCCTGGCCTGGTGGAACCTGGATACCCCGCAACTGATGTGGACCTGGGACGGGTGCAAGCGTGAGGACACGATCCTTGCCAAGCCGCGTTTGCCTGACGGCAAGATGATGCCCGGCAAGGAAGTCGCGACCCTGCCCAAGTGGCTGTTGGATCGTTGGGACGGTGTGTTCTTCACGTTCAAGCCGGACGAGGTGATCGGCCTGCCGTCCGATCCCAAGGCCCGCGAGGCGTTCTATCAGAAGCCGATGAAGCTGAAGCCCGAGCTGGGCGAACTGACGCCCCAGCAGGCCGCCAGCATCTGCTATGACCGGCCCGGCATGAATTCCAACTTCACCCCGGACAAGTTCGACTCGGTCAAGTTCCAGAGCGATGCGGCTTTCGCGACGTTCGATGCCGGCATGAAAACGCTGTTGAAGTACGGGTTTGCCGGACCGATGACCTGGTTCGGTTCCGGCGGCAAGACGGACCCCTGGGAGGTGCGCGTCATCGGCCAGCGCTTCGGGACGAAGTACAGCACCAAGGACTGGACCTGGAAACGCGAGGTTACGCCGGAGAACAGCAACCACGCCTGGTACATGGCCAACGCGGCGGTGGCGAAGTCGTTCGCCGACGCCCGCAAGCTGCACGGCTGGCCGGAGGTGGTCTGGTGCCCCAACGACGAGAACTGGCAGAACAAGGGCATCACGCGACGCAGCGCGGCGAACATGATGGGTGAGCAGATGCCGTACATCCGCAAGCTCGCCCCGGAGGCCAGGATCTACGCGGTGGTCTGGCACAAGAAGGGCGCCAAGGGCAAGTTCCCCATTTGGCAGTGCGCCGCCCTCCAGCGCGACTTGGTCCGCGGCACGAACGGGGCGCCCAATGTGGATCTCGGGCCGTATCATGTGATCTGCTCCAACTGCCCCAATGACGAGGATCGGGACGTGGTCTGGAAGTCGGGCGGCGAGTACTGGAACTACATCGGCGCGATCGCGACGCAGACGGACTTCGGCAAGATGCGCTACGGGTTCGGGTTTGGCGGTGCCCGTCATTACGCGGCGGTCCTGTACGGCTTCGCCGACTCCAGCCGGCCGATGAATCTCCAGCCGGACGAAGACATGGGCAAGTCGGTCTGGCTGACCGGCGAGTACACGCTGAACTACTATCTGGCCAAGAACACCAACGCGCCGGCGCTTGATCTGGCGCTGGCCACGCACCAGTCGCTGGCCTGCCGCGCGGGGGCGAACGACCGGCGCTACCTGGAGACGCTGCGCGTCATGGCGCATGAGAAGAAGAGCGCGGACGACATCGCCTTTGTGGACGGGGTCGGCGCGCGCATCGGGCAGTTCGGCGTGACCAACAAGGGCGGCGTGGACAACTTCGAGGCCGACGTGAAGGACCAGAGCGCACCGGCGGCGTTCCGCCGCGAGATCGCCATGAGGATCAAGGCACTGGCGTCGCGGTAGCGAGAAAGGAGGGAATCGATGATCGGTTATCGATCACCGATCATTGATTCCCGATCCCCGGTTAACATGAACCGAATCCACTTCACCCTTTCCCTTCTGACCGTCTCCCTCATCGCGACCATCGCTCCCGCGGCGGTGTTCCATCCGCCCGTTGAACTCACGGACCAGGACGGGAAGCCGATTGTCACGAAGTTGGGCGCCGGCCACCCGGTGATCCTTGACTGGAACGGCGACGGGAAGATGGATCTCATCCTGGGCTGCAAGGCCGGGATGATGACCATGATGGCGCAGGCATTGCTCCTGGAGAACGTCGGCACACGCGAGGCGCCGCGGTTCCGCTGGCCTACCGGGCGGTTCGTGGAGGTCGGGGCGGAAAACAAGTGCTTCTCCGTCGGTTGCGGCTGCAACACCGGCGGGACGTTCGAGTGCCAGCCGCTGGACTGGAACGGGGATGGCTACTTCGACCTGATCGTGAACTCGCGTTCCCGCGCCAGTCTGGGCGCCTTCCTGTTGCTGAACACCGGCAAGTCTCGCACGGAACCCCGCTTCGAGCGCGACCGCAAGTTGTACGCGTTTGCCGGTCACGGGCATGGGTCCGGCGGCGGGGACTGGAACGGGGACGGCATTCCGGACTACTGCCACCACGTCAATGCGGGTGGCTGGGAGGTGTTTTTGGGCAGTGTCGGTCCCGGCAAGACGTTGCGCTTCGCGCTCAAACCGGCGATCCGCAGTACGGAGTACAGGATGATCGGGCCAGGGGCCGGTGTCGTGACCAGCGTGCCGCGCTGGTTTGACAACATGGTGTACGCCTGCAACTTCTCGGGGGGGGACACTGTCCTTGCCAAACCCGAGCGGCTGGCCACGTTCGAGTGTGAACGATGCCGCTACCCGATCGAGGTGGATTTCGGCACGCCGGTGACGGAACTGGTGGCCTCGCTGGACGATGCGAACAACACGCGGAGCCTGATCAACCGCTACCGCATTGACCACCGCGCGAAGACCGTTGAGTTCATTGAAACCCTGGCGGTCTGCCCGGCCAATTACGCCCGGCTGTCGGTCGGCGATCTGAACCAGGACGGGTGCATGGACGTCGTCGACAGCGGCGGGGTCGGGGGGGGGCAGGAGCCGAACACCCGGATATGGGTGTTGTATGGCAAGGTGAAGAATGTGCGAGAATCGGTGATCAGTGATCAGTCATCGGTGGTCAGTGATCAGTCATCAGTGGTCAGTGATCACCGGTCGCCCCAGGGCGCCGACGTGCGCCAGCTTTTCACCGAGCCCGTCGCGTTGACGGACACGGTTGGCAAGCCTCTCATCACCCGCCGGTCCACCGGGCATCCGGTGATCTGCGACTGGAACGGCGACAGGCTCAACGATCTGCTGATCGGCTGTTATTCCGGAATGAAAACCAATGCCTCCGAAATACTCTTCTTTGAGAACAAGGGCACCCCGGCGCAGCCTGGTTTCACCTGGCCGCCGAATCAGGTCATGACCCACATCGCCATGCCGGGCGCGACGGGGCCTGAACCGTACCGGTTGAGTGTTGACCATCCGGGTACGGCGACGCTGGAGTTGCATCCCTGTGACCAGAATGGCGACGGCGTGATGGACCTGGTTGTTAACAGCGGTAAGCATCGCGGGCTTGATGTGTTTGTGCTGGAAGGCAAAGGCGGCGGTTCCGGCGTGCCGACCTTTGGTCCCTGGGCGCGGTTCCAGAACATTACGAAGGGGGAGCCGCAGTGCTCCGGCGGCGGCGACTGGAATGGCGACGGCGTTCCGGACTATGTCCACTATGTGAACACGGAAGGCTGGCAGGTTCATCCGGGAGCATTGCCCCGCGCGGCAGGCGAGACGCCTGCCGCCACGGTCGTGGGGGCGGGTGTCCCACCCGCCCATCTGCCGCGTTTCGCCACCAACGCGGCGCTTTCGAGTGCCTCGTATCGCCTCGTCGGTCTTGACCGCTGGTTCGACCGCACCCCGTATGCCTGGCCGTTCAGCGGCGCGCAGGCCAAGGGCGCGGCTGTTCCCCTGTCCAGCGACTGCCGGGACTGCGGACGCTCTCTAACGTGGTCCGCCGCGGCAGCGGTGACTGAGATCGTGGCCTCGATCGATGCCGATCCCAAGCCGCCAAAGGGAACGGTGAGCCGCTCGCGGATTGTGTACTGCCGTCTTGACCACACGGAGCGCACCTGCACGCTGCTCGGCACACTGGCGGAAAGCGATGCGGCGGCGGTGCGGCTTTCGATCGGCGACTTGAATCATGATGGGGTGATGGATATTGTCTATACGGGA
>JBIKMI010000272.1:0-3854 GCA_044359285.1 Kiritimatiellia bacterium | reverse complement strand
GCACATGAAAGGCGCCTTTACCGGGGCTTCTTCCAATAAGGAAGGGCTTTTCGAGACCGCCAATGGTGGTACCCTCTTCCTGGACGAGATTCCCTCCATGCCGATCAGTATCCAGGGAAAACTGCTAAGGGTGCTGCAGGAAAAAGAAATCAGGCGCGTGGGGGGTAATGACAATATTCAGGTGGATGTACGCGTGATTGCCGCCACGAACACCAGTTTAGAGGCCATGATCAAGCAGGGAACCTTCCGGGAGGATCTCTATTATCGCTTGAGCGTGATTCCCATCGATGTCAAGCCCTTGCGTGAACGCCAGGAGGATATCCTGCCTCTGGTGTATCACGTCCTGCGTCATGAAGCCGGGGAGGGGCGAGAGCTTCCTAAATTATTGCCTGAAGTGCGCGATGCCCTGGAGCGCTATACCTGGCCGGGAAATGTGCGGGAACTCGAAAATGCGATGAAACATGCCCTCACCTTTTCTCAGGATCACAAAATTACCCTGGATGTATTGCCACCCCGCATCTTGAATCAGATCAAGTTGGCGGAACGAAGCGCGGGCCCCCCAGATGTCGTGGCGGATTCCTTCAAAAACAAATCGCTGAAATCCTTTTTGCGTGAGCGGGAAAAGGAATATCTTGAGCAAGTATTGGCCGTTTCAAAGGGGGACAAGGAAAAAGCCGCCAAATCCCTGAAGATCAGCCTGGCAACTCTCTATCGGAAACTGCCTGACGATCAGCCTGCTACGTGATTTTTATCGATTTCGAGAATTTGCACGACTCTTTTTTCAACTTGCGGGATGAGGTATTCACATTATTGCGAAGATAATCCCGTGGAGAACCCAAAAAAAATGAATAAAGAATAAATAATCTTGCACAATTGCCTGAATTTGTGTTTTATTATGGCTTGGCACGGTGGTTGCTTATTATCAAGGCAGTGAGGATTAAGTTTTTAACCAACAAAGAAGGAGACAGTAAAATGAAGACGATGAAGCAAGGGTTTACGCTGGTGGAGATTATGATTGTGGTCGCGATTATCGGGTTGTTAGCGGCAATTGCTATTCCTTCATTCATGAAGGCGAGAACGCAGTCTCAGACAAATGCCTGTATCAATAACCTTCGTATGATCGAGGCCGGTAAGGAACAGTGGGCGTTGGCGACTAAGAAAGCTCAGGATTATGCTATTGCAACAGCTGATGAAGCGGAAGTTCTGGCTTATGTTAAAAATCCGAGTTCTGCAACGAATTGCCCTGCAGGCGGTACGATTGCCTTCGGTGCGATAGGGTCGAACGCTACCTGCACGATCACCAACCACGTCCTCCTGTAACAAGTCATTGTTCACGCGAGCGACTGGAACCGCACAGCCCCTTAACCGGGGCTGTGTTTTTTTTGCCTGTTATTGGGTAATGACGTCCAGAATGCGGGACGGGTTGCCGGTGACAGGGTTCTGCCCTTCGATGTAAGGGACCGTTTTATATTCGGTGATATCATTCAGGTTATGAAGAATCTTCCGGAGTGATTCGGCGGCATCCATGCTGGAGACCAACAGTTCATCACCCAGCACTTTGTCGCTATCCTTGACCCGCACCATAAGTTCAAGACTGGCCAGCAGGACGGTGGCGGGCTGCCCCAGATGATGGCAGGCTGCCCCCAGACTTTGGAGCATGACATTCTGGCGTTCGGCATGTTTCTCTGCTTCCTGTGCCCGGATCCGGTCGCTGACGTTGAGGAGTGAGAGGATCATGCCAGTCAGGGCGTCCTCGGCATCCCGGTTGGGGGCGGCCGAAATTTGGATGTATATCGGGCCTCCCTGCTGGTATTTCATCACTACTTCCCCGGACCAGTTTGTTCCCGCCCGAATGGCTGCCAGCATGGCAGGGTAGGCAAGGTCGTCCTGGAGCAAATCTTGAACGTGGCGTCCGGCCAGGGGCTCATTTTCGTGGCAGAGATGTCCCGCCGCCTGATTGGCATAATCAATCAGGCCGTCAAGGTTGGCAATCACAATACCCGTGGCGGCATTTTGAATGGCGGCATGAATCGTTTTCAAAATGTCTTCAGCCTGACGCCGCCAGGTGATATCACGGATAAAGCAGCAAAAATAATCGATTCCTCCCACCTTCAGGGGGTTTACGGAGATTTCAACTGGGAAAAGGGCCTGATCTTTCCTGGCGCAGTAGGCCTGGATCAGTAGGAACCGGTCCTTCTTCAGGGTGGTTTGAATCGTGGTCAGCATCGCTTGAGTGGCGCCGGATACAATATCCATCAGCTCCATGGTAATCAACTCCTCGCGGGAATAGCGCAGGAAGGTGGTTGCCCGCACGTTGGCATCAACCACTTTACCAGCCATGGTCAGAATAATGGCGCCATCATACACGCTCTGGAAAAGTTCCTGAAAATCCGACGCTCCCAGCGAGGAGTCTCCTTTTCGCTTGGCGGGAATCTGCGGGGGCAACTCAGGTTGGGGCATGAGCTGTCGCTTCGTGTTCGATGGATGCTGTGCGGATTTAATATCTGGCGGAATGTCAATCCGCATGGTTTGAGATGCTGTATTCATCATTACCCCCGTATTGTTGTCAGCAGCATTAGGATGTTTACAATAGCCCAAAAATTCAAGGTGTCAAGTGAGCCCTGCAAAATGAGAAATTCATATTTTGGCGACGAGGCGAGATTCACTGCCTGCGAAGAAGGTGGGCGCGTTGGGCGGGGGTCAGCGGGGCCGTCCTGATATAGGCGGAGGCTTTTTCGGGGTCATTGCGCATCCATTCCCGGCTGGCGCTCATGATCGTGCTGGTGCGTATTTTGGGGTCACTGATGGTGGACGTCCACATCATGGCGCCCTCCGGATTGGATCGTACGACCGTGTTGACCAGTCCCTGGATGGCGGGATCCAGATTGGGCGAGGGGGGGTGCTGGCTGAGGAGCCAGTCCGCCGCCCGGACCGGGTCGTAGCGGGCCCAGGACTGGGTGACTTGGGCAATCTGCTTGTTTTTCACTTCCCCGGCCGGCAGAGTCAGGGCCCAGGCTGCCGCCGCTTGCGGATTGTCGCTGGCCCAGATGCTGACAGTACTCGCCAGGGTCGACTTTTGCAGGGTGGGATCGCTCAGGGACAAGGCCCACTGGGCGGCTTCCTCAGGCGCATAGATTGCCCAGTTTTGGCCGAGCATCGCGGCATAACTCTGCCGCTCGCCGGGAGTCGGCAGGGACTCCAGATAAGAGACCATGGAAGGAACCACGCCGCGTCGCGCCGCCTGTTCCACCACGGTTCGCATCGCCGAGAGGCGATCAGAACCGGTAGAAATCGAAAGGGCCATTTTTATGGCATTATCAATGCTCCCAGCGGCCAGGGCGGTAAACACCGGCTTCAAGCCCATCTGGAAAGTGCCCGGATCGCTCTCCTTATTGGCCATGAGCCAGTTATAGGCACCATTGGGATCCGTTTTTGCCCAGGAATTGAAAATGCCCGCTACCAGATTGGCCCTGACCCGGCGGCTTTCAATCCCCAGTGCATATTGCAGGGCGGCGGTGGGGTCCGTTACGGACCACTTGTTGACGGTCTCCTGCAAGAGTTGCTCGGAGGCGGGACTCCAAGGCATGGTGGCGAGGCGCTGGAGCGCCAGCATCACTTCATTGGTGCCGAAGAACCGGGGCGTGGCGACGGGATTAGACGTGCTAGATGAAGTCAGGGGCTGCGTTAGCTTGGATGACGGATCCGGGAGCTGTCGTGCCCGTGTGGAAAAATCGGTGTCACCGGGAGCTGCTTCGGTTTCACTACGGCGGGCTTCAGCCACGTCGGAACCAGATTCACCGCCAGCAGATCCGGATACGGGGTCCGGGGCATCCGCCAGAGCCACTTCGGAGGGG
>JBIKMI010000271.1:0-3855 GCA_044359285.1 Kiritimatiellia bacterium | reverse complement strand
ATATCCATGCGGCCGAGTGGATCCAATCCCCCTGTAGGCTCATCCAGGATCAGGAGTTCGGGATCGTTAATCAGGGCCTGGGCCATACAGATTCGCTGCCGCATACCGCGGGAATAGCCGGCGATCCGGCGATCGGCCGCGAAGGTGAGCCCGGTTTCCTGCAGGAGCTGATCGGCGCGTGTCCGGATTTCGGAGGCGGGTAAGTTGAACAGGCGGCCGGCGATGGTCAGGAGCTCGCGGCCGGTTAGGAAATTGTAGGTGTCCGGATTTTCCGAGAGATAGCCAATTTTTTCCCTGGCGATGGTTTCGGTGACCGGTTTGCCAAAAAGCCGGGCCGTGCCCTGATCGGCCTCCTGGAATCCGAGCAGGACATGGATCGCAGTTGTTTTTCCTGCCCCGTTAGGGCCAAGAAACCCAAAAACGGTTCCCGGTGCCACCGTGATCGTCAGGTTGCTGAGCGCCTGCACGGTCCCGGTGGGGGCGGGAAAGGAGACGCTCAAGCCGTGGATATCAATGGCAGGAATCATGTGGGGTTTGTAACATAGATAGAAGTCCCCGTCAAAAATGTAAATAGGAAGGGGATATTCTGGAAATGGGTGCCGTTTTTGAGGGAGCTCTTCCAGTACTGAACCTCAGAAGTCCTGATTTTTCAGTCTTTGCTCATACAGTCGACGTTCGCGTGTATTGCGACGAACCGTGACTTGAGATTCACCCCAGGTGATCATGTCCTGGATAAGGCGCCAACGTTCAAGGGGAGTCAGATGGCGTTCCCTCTTCCGTTCTTCCTCTAACTTAAGACTGTCCACATTCATACCATACAAACTAGCAAAGGAATGAGGACTCGTCATCTTCCTTGTGAGCAACCCATGGAAATTTTTGACAGAAACGGGGGCTAACATTTATTCCCTTTGCACCTCAAGCACGGGAGTTCTATATATGCCAAAAGTTGCCTGGAGCAGGCGACAGGACTATCCGCCAAATAATGACATTTAAGGAAGAAAGCATAGCCATGAGTGAAACCAGCAAGATCCGTGTGACGGTGTGGAATGAGTTCCGGCATGAGAAGCGAAATGAGACCGTTAAGAAGATATACCCTACAGGCATGCATGACGTCATTGCCAAGGCGCTGAATGCCCAGCCGGACATCCTGGCCCGGACGGCGACCCTGGATGAACCCGAACATGGATTGACTGAGGCCGTTCTGAACGAGACCGATGTCTTGACCTGGTGGGGTCATGTGGCGCACCGGGAGGTGAGCGAGGAGATTGTGAAGCGCGTCCAGAAGCGGGTCCTTGAGGGGATGGGTCTGATCGTCCTGCACTCGGGCCATTTCTCGAAGATCTTCAAGACCCTGATGGGAACCCACTGTTCGCTCAAGTGGCGCGAGGCGGGGGAGCGGGAGCGGCTGTGGGTTGTGGAGCCGGGGCATCCGATCGCGGAGGGGCTGGGCGAGTATTTCGAGTTGCCCCACACGGAGATGTATGGGGAGCGGTTTGACATTCCCACGCCCGACAAGGTGGTGTTCATCTCCTGGTTCGAGGGCGGTGAAGTGTTCCGGAGTGGCTGTTGCTGGGAGCGTGGGCATGGGCGGGTCTTCTATTTCCGACCCGGCCATGAGACCTATCCGATCTACCATGATGCCACGATCCAGAAGGTTCTGGCCAATGCGGTGCGGTGGGCCCGGGAGCGGGTACGGATTGCGGATCACTGCCCGAACAGCAAACCGCTTGAAGTGATTCACTCGATTGATCCCAGCAAGGCAAAGGCCGGCGTGGTGCAGAATGCGGATGGGGGTGCAAAATGAAGAAAATGAAATCCATCAGGAAGTTACGGGTTGGGGTCATCGGGTTGGGCATGGGCGGCGCGCATGCCGTGAATTACAAGAAGCATCCGGGGGTGGAGCTGGTCGCCTTGGCGGATCTGGATGAGGTCCGGTTGAAGAAGCGGGCCGGGGAGTTCGGGGTGTCGGCCTGTTATACCGATGCGGGTGACATGCTGGCGAAAGAGGGGGTGGACCTCGTGAGCATCGCGACGCCGAACGCCCTGCACAAGCCCCTGACGTTCCAGGCCCTGAAGGCCGGGTGTCATGTGTTGTGCGAGAAACCCATGGCCATGAATGCAGGCGAAGCACGGGAAATGATCAAGGCCGCCAAGCAGGCGAAAAGGCGGCTGATGATCAACTTCTCGACCCGGTTCAATCCGGCGGCTTGGGCCATGAAGAAGGAAGTCGACAGCGGGAATGTCGGCGACATCTATTTTTCCCGGACGGTCTGGCTACGGCGGCGCGGGATGCCCGGGTTTGGTGGCTGGTTCGGTCAGAAAAAACTGGCGGGGGGCGGTCCGTTGATTGACCTCGGGGTGCACCGTCTGGACTTGGCGTTATGGCTGATGGGCTATCCCAAGCCGGTGTGGGTGATGGGTAGCACCTATGACCACCTCGCCTCGGCCATTGCGAAAGAGCAGGGCAAGAGCTTTGATGTTGAGGATTTTGCCGCGGCTATGATCCGTTTCGAGAACGGGGCCACCCTGGAGTTGGAGGCGTCGTGGGCGGGGCACATCCGGTCAGGGGAACTGATGGAGACGCGGGTGCTGGGGACCAAGGGCGGGATGCTTCACACGCATTTCGATGAAACCAAGCCCTACGAGTGGGGGCTCGAGATTTATAATGACCGCAACGGCTTCCAGACCACTTCCCGTGTTGGCCAGGGACTGGCACCCGTACCGACGGCCATGTCGCATCTGGTCGATTGCATTCTGGAGGACAAGCCGCACATGGCGACAGGTGAAGAGGGATTGGTGGTGCAAGAGTTGCTCGATGCCATCTACGCCAGTGCCGCGAAAGGGAAGCCGATCCAGTTGGGCTGATTTCAAGATCCCGCGGTCCCGCAGTATTTCCGTTATCGTCGCGACCACAGGTCTTTCTCTAATTGGTCAGCCGGGATGACCAGTTCCGCAATAGTTTTTCCCAGATTATTGGTTGTCAAGGTGAACCGGGCATCCAATAAGTTGGCGCGCATCATAATTTGCTTCAGCCCAATCCCCTGTATCTGGGCAGAAGCCGATGGCGGGGGAGCTCCGTCGTTGGATACCGACACGACGATTTGTTGCCCTTCCAATACCAGGTCAATCCAGATGTGACGGGCCTTGCCGTGGCGGATGGCATTTACGACCGCTTCGCGGATGACCCGGTAGATGTGGCGTGATTCCTCCTGAGTAAATGTCATCAGGTCAGCGTCACAGTTGAGTTCCAGCAGGGTGCCCGGGAGGCCATTGAATCGACTCACGAACAGGGCCAGCGCATCTGGCAGGGACAGGGACTCCAATTCGTGCAGCGTCAGATTATAGGAGATGCCGCGTGCCACTTGCAGGGTATACGCGATCTGTTCGGTCAGAATGGGGGACTGCTGTGAGCCGAGGTTCTCGGCCATCCGGAGCAGGCCGACCAGTTCCTGGCAAAGACTATCGTGAATTTCCTGCCCGACGCGCCGCATCTCATCTTCGGTTGCGTTCAGTGCTGACCTGACGGCCTCCTGTAGTTCTGCCTCACGACTGGCGATTTTAACGCGAAGCTGATGATTGGCCAGGCTCAACTCGTCCTGAACCTGTCTGGTCCGGGCAAGCTCCTCTGTCAGGGCGGTGAAGCGGCTCCGACACACTGCCTGGGTTAGTGCCTGGCGGTAGATCCACGCCAGTGCTATGAGCACGAGCATACCCCCGGAAATGGATATAATCAGATACAGATTCATAAGAAAGCGCAGACTATACACCAACGAGGCCCACTGGTAATCCTGAAAACTGGCTTACAAAAGACCCTGTACGAAGCCAGGGTCCTTTGCGCTGCTTATGTCTTTACAG
>JBIKMI010000269.1:0-3871 GCA_044359285.1 Kiritimatiellia bacterium | reverse complement strand
GGGCCGCCGGAGCAAAGACAACCTGGCGCAGAACCGGCTTCTTTGCGCCGGGAACAGGAACAACCCGCGCCGCGCAGCCGTCGCGGTCAAGCTTGAAGAGCAGGGTGTTAAGTCCCTTCCGCAGGCGCACCCGTATTTCTTCCTTGTCAATAATGATGTGGTGATAGGAGTGCTCATCGAACACCAGCTCCCCGTTCACGAAGAGCCGGCAGCCGTCCCAGCCGCAGAACCGGATCAGCACATCCGTGTCGCGATCGCTCTCCACCGCGGCCAGGGCATACCACAGGCAGTTCCACGAGTCGGAATCGGCATCGCCAAGCGCGGTGTCGACGGCAGTGTGACGACGGCGGACTTCCTTCAGGTGCAGCTTGGGCCCGTAAGCGAGGGATACCGGCAACCAGGGCGCCGCCCCGCGTGAGCCGCGTGCCTTGGGCGGCAATCCGGGCCCGCCCTCCCCGCCCCAGCGTTTGAGCAGATCCCTGGTCCAGCCGGCCGACTGCTTGCCCTCGAAAAGATTGGGATCCGGATTGTGCCGCAGGCCGGCCGGGAAGAAGCTGGAAATCAGCCAGTGGGAAATCCAGCCTTCCGCATGATCCCAGGAAACCAGCGGGGCGGTTCCCTCGCCTGCCGCAGAATATGGATTCCCGCACCTCGGTTTCACGGGGCCACCAACTCCTTCTTCTTTCCACGGAGCCACCACAGCTTCGTGCCGGCACCGTCCTTGTTGAAAGTACCGCCGGTGTACAGCAGGTCCATCACGCCATCCCCGTCAAGGTCACCCATGCCCAGGCGTGTCGCGGCGGCCGCATTCACCGCCAGCGTCGCCTGCTTGACGCACGTCTTGGCATCGCGATCCAGCAAGTACAGGTTGATATCACACTTCTTGGCCGCATAGTCCTTCGTCTCGTTGTAGCCTGCCTGATACATAACGGCAACCACCTCGGTCACGGGGGAACCCGCGCCATGTTGTCCTGAAAAGTTCCAGGCATACGGTGTGCGGTCAAACCAGGCTTTGCCATCCGCCGCCGCTCCGTAGCATTCGTTACCGGTCAGCTTGAAACCGGTAGCGCTGAGCGCTTTCTTGTTCAGGCCGATACCGCCCCCGGGCAGCTTTGTCCCGTAGTGCACGGTCCAGCCATAGCGGTTCACCGGGTGGACATAGTCGGGAATCCCGTCGTTGTTCCAGTCCCCGCCGCCCGACCCCCTTCCATGCTTTTGGCCGATCTCAAAAAGCCGCTCGGACTGCTTGAATGCCGGGCCGCCATCCTTGACTCCCGCATTGAGAAGCAGTTCCACGCCACTCGTCCAGAAGGTATTGACGATCAGGTCAGGGCGTCCATCCCCGTTCGCGTCCCACGATGCCACTTCGAAGGCACCGCCGGACTTGCAGCCGCATGATTTGGAGAGGAGGCTGCACGTGGTTTCCTCTTCCTTGCTGGCCCTGACGCGGTTCTCCGTCGGCCAGCGGAAGGCCGGGGCCGCCGCCGTGCCCGTATTCTCCAGCAGCAGGATGCTTGCCTGGGTTGTATCCATCGCGGTATGGCAGCCGAGAATGAGGTCGTTTTTCCCGTCGCCGTTCCAATCCGCCACGGCCAGATGGCCGCCAGCCAGCCGGGTCACGATGACCTTGCCATCCTGATCCGTCAACGCGACAGGGGGATAAAACAGCCCCCTGAGATCCACCGCGACACTCTCGCCCGGCGCGGGATCGCCCGCCGTCGGAGCGCTCCCGGCAACCACAACCCCGCCCGCCATCATGATGCACACGCATCCAAGCCTCAAAGCATTCATTTGGTTACCTGGCCTTTCACAACTCACTATACAGGGATGCATTCTGTAATCATTAGCAGCCCAGAGCAATCCTAAACGCAATCTCGTCAGCGTCTCATAGAAGTCTTAATCTTAATCGTAATCACTGGCGTCCCATAAGGACGCCAGGGTTAATCGTTATTGGTTAATGGTTATTGGGCAAAACAAGACAATCGAAGAATGAAAATATCGGAAATGGCACAGAGCAGAAAGCTCAGGAAATCCGTGTATTCCCCAATAACTAACAACCAGTAACCAATAACCGGCGTCCCTGTGGGACGCTAATGAAAACAAATTGCTTGTCATGGTGTCAACGCCCTCAGCAAAAAGCACTACCACAGCCAATCTCTTGCCCATGGCTATACCAACATGGTAAAGTGATCCAAACAGGAGAATTTATGCCCACAACGTCACATCCTTGGAAGCAAACACTCGAACATCGTCGCCTCCAATCTGACCTTGCCACGCGCCACCCGCCACGCATATTTCTCCGCCGCCTCCTTGGCAAAGCGCACCCAGGTGTGCAACCGGCTCGTCCATTATCATCAGGGTGGCGTCTTTGTCCAGTTCGCTCAGGTTTTCTTTCACCCGTTTTTCAATATATCGCCCTGATGACCACCCGCCCGCGCAGACCGGACAGATTGATCTCCTCGCGCGCCGGGTCGAACGCGGCATGCGGGGCGCCGTTCACGGTGACGCTCTGCAGGGCGGGTCTCCCCGGAGCGCGCAGACGCAACCGGCAGTGCGCGGGAGTGGATCTCTCGGGCAGCGTCACCTCCGCCTCGATGACGCCGGATTTGATCTTCGACACAATCCGGTAGCTCACCGGCCCGAAGGCGGTGGGCATGCGGCGCGCTTCGATGCGCTTGCCGTCCTCCAACCAGCGGCGCGGAGTCGAAAACGCCAGGCGCAGTGTGTCGCAACGGCCGTCGTCCCGGCTGTCGAAGTCGAAGACCAGGCAGTTGCGCACGATACGGGCGAAGAAAAGCTGCGAGGCGGAGTTGGGCGGGAAATACAGGCTGCGCCCGTCCTGGCCCCCCTTTTCGCCGAAAATCGCCGTCGGGGCCAGCGAACTGCCTTCCCCACCGATGAGCGTGTCCGGAGTCAGGCCCAGCGCCAGCTTGCCGTAAAGCGACAGCACCAGTTGCTCGGGCTCGTCGCGCCGCGCCCAGACATCCACCAGCTTGGTGCCGTACAGGTCGTCCAGTCCGCATTCACGCAGGATCGTCCGCGCCTTGTCAGACGGATTGGTCCAGCGCACCAGGCCGCCACAGAGCCCGCCGCGCCGCTCGAAGGTCTCCAGCATGGCCCGGGTGCCGGGATGGTCGTCCCCCAGCGCGCCACCATAGAGGGCGTATGGCGCTACCAGGCACCAGTAGGAGGCCACCATCGACTCCATGAGGAAGTCCGGGGTGGGCTCGTTGCCATACAGCGCCATGGGCAGGAATGGCGGGTCGACACGCTTGTCCAGACTCGCCTCCGCCGCGCGGCGGATGTCTTCGCGGTAGCGCGCCGCCCGCTCCAGAATGGCTTCGTCCCCGGTGAGGACGCCGAAGTCGCGCATCCCGCGCCAGGCCAGGCAGTTGGCGGATGTGGAGAAGACCTGATGGTCCAGATCGCCGCAGTGCTTGTTCGGCGCGCCCAGGCCGTGGTGCTCCTCGCGCAGGTCATTGATCAGCCACTCGCACCAGCGGCGCATGCGCGGCAGGTTGCGGGCCAGAAACCCGTCATCGCCGGAGAGTTCGTGATAGCGGCAGAACAAATGCAGCCGCGCGCCGAGGTCATGGGTGGCGATGCCGCGCTGGTTGTAGAACGCCAGGTGCTCCAGGTAGCGCCGCGCCTCCGCCAGGTGCCCCCAGTAGCCCAGCGTCAGGGCGGCGTAACCGGATTCATCGGTGAACATCCGCTCATACGGGTTGCCCACGCTGTACAACATCTGGTCGCGGTTGGTGAGCACAAAGCCGCCGGCGCGCACGCCCTGCTGGGCCTTCTGCACCCGCGCCTCCGGCACGCTGACCCGCGCCGCCGCGGTAAAATCACGCTCCCAGCCGGAGAGGTAGTC
>JBIKMI010000268.1:0-3872 GCA_044359285.1 Kiritimatiellia bacterium | reverse complement strand
TCGGCAATCGCGTAACCGTAAAATGCGGCGTCTATCTTTGGAATGGCATCCTCGTCGAGAACGACGTGTTTATCGGACCTTGCGCCACATTCACCAACGACCATAATCCCCGAAGCAACCAGCACCTTTCAGAATACCCCAAAACACTATTACGCCGGGGCTGCGCGATTGGGGCCAATGCCACTATTCTTCCCGGAATCGTCATTGGCCGATGGGCCATGATTGGCGCCGGTGCCGTTGTCACAAAAGATATCCCCGACTTCGCAGAGGTCATAGGAAACCCGGCCCGCTTCGTTGCGTGGGTATGCCGCTGCGGTCAGAAACTGACACCCTCCTCCGGCCTGGGGTTCAGTTGCCTGTGTCATCGGAAATATATACTGCGTTCAGAAAGAAAACTAAAGGAGACCCGCCCATGAATATCGCAGACTGCAAACGAATTGATCTGCCTAAAATGGCTGATCCCCGGGGTAATCTCACCTTTATCGAAGCCACCCGGCATATCCCCTTTGAGATTAAGCGGGTTTTTTACCTTTATGACGTGCCCGGGGGTGCGGAAAGAGCAGGGCATGCACTGAAATCTTGCCATCAGTTCCTCATCGCGATGTCCGGCAGTTTTGACGTGATCGCCTATGACGGCAAGGAAAAGCAACGGATTCACCTGAATCGATCCTATAATGGGCTGCATATCCCCCCGATGATATGGCGGGAGATGGATAACTTTTCATCCGGCTCGGTATGTCTGGCGCTGGCTTCAGAATTCTACGACCCCGATGGCTACTATCGCGATTATAATGAATATCTTCGCGCCCTCGCGGAGGTGCACAGATGAATGTCCCCTTCCTCGACTTCATCGGCCCTTATGATGAATTAAAGGAGGCCCTTGATGACGCCTATTTCAAATGTATGCGCTCTGCCTGGTATATTCTCGGACAGGAAGTGGAGTCCTTCGAGAAAGAGTACGCCACCTATTGCAACAGCACGGAGTGCATCGGCGTTGGCAACGGCCTCGATGCACTGCACCTGATTCTCAGGGCCTATGGCATTGGCCCCGGGGACGAAGTGATTGTCCCCTCCAACACCTACATCGCCACCTGGCTCGCGGTATCGCACGCGGGGGCAACCCCCGTCCCGGTGGAGCCAAACCCCGAAACGTTTAATATTGCGCCCTGGTTGATCCGGGCAGCGATCACGGCGCGGACCAAAGCCATCCTGCCCGTGCATCTGTATGGTCAGCCGGCCGACATGGACCCCATCATGGAGCTGGCCGCGCAATTTAACCTGAAAGTGATTGAAGACAATGCCCAGGCCCAGGGGGCGCGCTACAAAGGTCGCCGCACCGGCTCACTCGGCCATGCCGCCGGACACAGTTTTTATCCAGGAAAGAACCTCGGGGCATTTGGGGACGGGGGCGCGGTCACCACCAACGATAGTGAACTCGCAGATCGGATCCGGATGTTACGGAACTACGGGTCGAAGCAAAAGTATTTCAATGAATTCAAGGGCTTCAATTCACGGCTGGATGAGTTGCAAGCCGCCTTTCTCCGTGTGAAATTACAACGCCTGGACGAATGGAATAATCGGCGCCGTTCATTGGCCGGGTATTACCGGAAGGAGCTCGCCAGCCTAAGTGGACTTACGTTGCCCATTGCCCCCCCCTGGATGGAGCCAGTCTGGCATCTTTTTGTCGTCCGCCATCCGAAACGGGACGAACTCAGACAAGCGTTAACCGAGGCCGGAATCGGCACGCTCATTCACTATCCGATTCCGCCGCACCTTTCTGGCGCGTATTCCGAAATGAATCACCCACGCGGCTCTCTCCCCCTGGCTGAACAACTCGCTCACACCGTACTCAGCCTTCCGATGGGACCGCATATGAGCCAGGAACACGCCCGCGATACTGTTGCGGCCGTAAAACAGTGCGGTCTTTTCAATGGCGACCCAATGTAACTCGAAACCGGAGCAGATCGTCCATGTCGCAATCCCGCCGCGAGATTTTCCAGTCAACCGCCCTGATCGGTGGCGCCCAAGCCATCAGTCTTGGTTTTGGATTACTTAAAAACAAGATTCTGGCCGTATTGCTAGGCCCTGCGGGCGTGGGTCTTGCCGGATTATACGCCTCTATTCCGGCACTGGTAGGCTCCCTTAGCGTCCTGGGAATTCCGGTTAGCGGGGTGCGACACATTGCCGATTCAGCGGCAAAAAACGATCAGCACCACATCGCGACTACGGTCAGCGCGCTGAAAACGTTAACCTGGGTCGGTGGATTGGCAGGAATGTGCGGAATTATTGCCTTTGCCAACCCGATCTCACTATTGACATTCGGGGACGCTGAACACACAGCTGGCATCCGGATTATAGCGATCATCGTCCTGCTCGAGGGATTTGGAGCCCGGCAAAGAGCCATTCTCCAGGGCATGCGCCAGATTAAAGAACTCAGCCAATGCCAGGTGCTGGGAGCGATTGGCGGAACGGTCATCGCGTTGCCTTTTATCATCATTTTACGCGAGCGGGGCGTCCCCTGGTTCCTGATGATGGCATCCGCCTGCACGGTATTGGCCTCCTGGTGGTTTGCACGACAAGTCCGGATCGAACGGATCAGGCTTTCGATCAAAGAACTGTTTTTTGAGTTAAAGGGGTTGCTTAACATTGGCATTGCCGTCGTGGTGACCGGCTTCATCGGCGCGGCCATATTCTATCTGACGCGGCTCCTCATCACCAACACGTTCGGCATGGATACCGTTGGCCTGTACCAGGCCGCTTGTGCCCTGTCCCTGACCTTCGCCGGCATGGTGCTGGGAGCCATGGGAACAGACTACTATCCCCGCTTAGCCGCCGTCGCAGGGGATCACGCTTCGTGTAACCGGCTCATCAATGAGCAGGCGGAAATGGGGATGTTGATCTTGTTCCCGGGCCTCCTCGCCACATTGGTGATGGCGCCCTGGATTCTTCAAATCGTTTACTCGACGGCCTTCACTGCGGCGACGGAGGTGATCCGCTGGCAGATTCTTGGTGACGCCCTGAAGGTGGTGAGCTGGCCCCTGGGATTCATTGCCCTGGCAAAGGGCCGCGGAGGCGTGTTTATGCTGGTTGAAGGCTCTTGCGCGATCATTCAGCTGGCCCTTTTTTATCTATGTATTCGCTGGTGGCATTTTGAAGGTTCTGGCATATCCTTCTTTCTTTTTTACGCATTTTATACCGTCCTCATTTTACTCGTCGCCAGGCGGCTCACCTCCTTCGCATGGGAAGGAAGCTCCCTGAAGACCATAGGCATCATCATCACCGCAACGGCGGGCATCTTTCTCGTCTGCCGGTACACGCCTCCTTCTGTCTCATACCCCGTCGGGATTGCGGGAACCCTCCTTGCGACATGGTGGAGCTATCTGAAATTGAAGGATTCACTGGGTGGCGATTATTTCCTGAACGGGTTCCACAAGTTGTTTGACGTTTTCCAGAAGACCCCGCAAAACAAGATCCCGGCCCTGCGTCCCGTTATTTCGGGAAATGCCATCCGGCCAAGCCTGGCGAAGGCCCACTCCTCAAAGGAAGAATTCGGCTATCTCCGCCACGGCAATCAGCAGTTATATTACGCATTTCATCGGGCGAATAAGCCCATTGCCCAGGTGTTGCTGGCGGGTCATTTCGTGGTGGAACGCCCCTTCTCCTATGCTCCCTGGGTCCGCTGGGCCCGCTATCTCGCGGAGCGGGGGGTTTCCGCACTGAGATTTGATTACCGGGGATGCGGCGAAAGTACCGGCTGTTTCCAAGACTACACCTTGGCGTCATGGCTTGAAGACTGCAAGAGCTCGTGCGCCTATCTGCGATCACAAGCACCCGACATCCCCCTCATTTTGAACGGGATCGGGCTGGGGGGG
>JBIKMI010000267.1:0-3880 GCA_044359285.1 Kiritimatiellia bacterium | reverse complement strand
AAATCCTTCAGCAGGTAGCCGGATCCGAACCGGAAGAACTCCCCCTCGGAATAGACATCAGAGACCATCGACGCTTCGTCCACGATATAGACCGTCCTGGCCTCGGCCTCATTATTCTTGAGGTCGAAGCAGAACTTATAGGTCTCACTGCCATCGACATCCTTCTGGACATACTCCTTCAGCTGATCCACGGCATAGATCACCTTGTGGATGGTGTGGGCCGGCGCTCCGGTGCGTTTCGATAGCACCTTCGCCGCCCGCCCGGTGGGCGCCAGCAGGACATAAGGACGGCCCATGGCCTTCAGGATGGCGACCAACTCCTTGACCAGGAAGGTCTTCCCCGTCCCGGCATAGCCCGACAGCACGAAACCATCACGACACGGGTCCTTCAGGAAGGCCTGTAGTTTCGCAATGGCCGCCTGCTGACAGGCGGTCAAGGTCACAACATGGTTTGTGGCATCACTCATAACACCATAGAAGCCCTGATCCCGCCATTTTTCCAGAAAAACCACAGGACTCAGACTGTTGGGTGCAACATCTCTTCCTAAATCACTATGTTTTTCTTCGACCAGTGACTGGCATCATTAAAGATTTCACGACGGCATCGAAATCCTTTTCGGCCGATGATGGTTCGGTAATCCGTACTTTGTGATATTTATCAAACTCTGTTTCTGCTTTTTTAAAAGCCATCTCATGCGAAACCTTTCCGGCATGTTTCAGCAGCTGTCGTCCGCTTAGATGCAGGAAATCATCAAGTTTCGCAATCCAGTCCCTCATAGTCATCGGATGACGATCGAGAGCCTGGAGTTCGGCAAATTCCAGGTATGCCATCACGATCCGGTTCAATGCTTCCAGCTCGACCGGCGACAAGTAATTCTTGGCGATAATGGCCTCGTCCTTGCTCGGCTTAGCCCCCAGCCAGTTGGTCATCCCCATATTTTGTTTTGCCGCATCCGCCCGGGCATACACGACTTCCGCCGCAGTTTTTCCATGGGCGGCCCAATGCATTTTATTCTGGACCGTCGCAAAAAATGATTGCGATGCCTCCACACTTGGGTCGTAATCAATACTGGTGGCATAAATATCCAGGACCTTTCGCCAAAATACCTTTTCCGACGAACGGATGTCACGGATGCGCGACAACAACTCCTCGAAATAATTACCACCCCCGTGTCGCTTGAGGCGATCATCATCCATCGCGAATCCCTTCACGATAAATTCCTTGAGCCGCTGGGTAGCCCACATACGGAACTGCGTGCCCCGGAGCGACTTAACGCGGTAGCCTACCGAGATAATCACATCAAGGTTAAAGAATTTAGTAGAGTATTTTTTACCATCAGCCGCAGTTGTTAAGGATTCCTTAAGAACTGAATCTGCGCATAATTCCTTCTCTGCGAATATGTTGCGAATATGCATGCTGACATTCGGAATGCTAGTCTGAAATAATTCCGCCATGTGTGTCTGGGTTAACCAGACTGTTTCCGCCTCAAACCGGACTTCCAGCCGCGTTCGCCCGTCCTCCGTCTGGTAGAAAATAAACTCGTCACCGCTCTCTGATGATTTTTGAATCAATTTCGACATATAAACTCCTCGCACGCACTCGACTTAACTTCCCCATGCTGCATGACCCAACAGTCTAGCGAATCCCCGCCCCACTGGTCTATCAGCACAATATCAATTTTATATCAGCGGAACCGTGAGCCACCCCCCGGCATCCGGGCACAACATATTGCCCGTTTTGCGTCACGAATAATCCCGACGAATCAGCGCTTTGCACACCACTTCAGCTGACTCTAAAGTTGTAATTAACAGCCTGCCTCCGCCAGGTTCTCAAGGCCAAGGGAATGGAAATGACAGCCTCTCAGCCTGATTCCCGCAATATAGCCAGTGCCACGGTGAACGTCCACCCGGAATCAATCATATCATCAACCAGCAGGCAAGGCCCGGCGGGCAGTGGCCTGCCATCCACCTTGAAAACCCCGTTTAAGAGTACGCCTGAAGATCGCCTTCAGCCCCCTGTAGGCCTGCCCCCTGCGGCAGGCGCTACGAGAGAGTGGCGACAACGGGCGTCCACTCTATCCATTAGAATGTCTCTTCACTCTCCGGCGAAGTCGCCGGTCGGACTGGAGCCTCCGGGGAGGGAGCCATGCCCAAATAAGAAACAGCCTGTTTGGCAATGTCATGGAAGACGGGGGCAGATACGGCCCCGCCGGTATGCATCGGTTGAGGTTCATCCAGCACCACGATGATCCCGATTTCAGGGTTCTCCATCGGCAGGAAACCTACAAATGAGGCCATATAATCGGTCTCGGAATAATGCCCGCCAACCAGCTTCTGGGCCGTTCCGGTTTTGCCAGCCACCCTGAACCCATCTACGGCGGCTTTGGTTCCGGTGCCGCCTCTTTCACATACCCGGGCCAGTAATCTCCTCATCAAGGCCGCAGTCTGCGGTGTGATCGGACGGCTCAATACCTGGGGTTGGCGACGCAGGAGCACGGTCCCATCGGCCGCGATCACTTCACGAACCACATAGGGCTTCATGAGTTTGCCATCATTCGCAATGGCGCACAGTATTCCCAACATCTGGAGGCTTGTCACGGAAACACCCTGCCCGATAGCGATCCGGCTCGAACTGATCCCGGTCCATTTTGCTACGGGACGGAGGATTCCTGATTCCTCACCCGGCAGATCAAGACCCAACCGGCTACCCACGTTAAATTCCCGCAAATAGCGGTCCAGCCGCACATCCCCGAGCATGATGGCAATCTTGGCCGCGCCGATATTGCTCGATTTCGCGAGGATCTCGGCGACATTCAGGCGCGGATAACGGTAGATTTAACATGGATGAACAGGATTTACAGGATAAGGAGAAAGAATATGTCTAAGATGACCCGCGAACAAACGAGTAAGTGCCACAAGATCATTCATACCGCCGCTGCTGGAGCGGGTGCGGGAAACTGTGTTCCTGTACCAGGCACGGGAATTGCCGCTGATATCGTCGCCATGTCGATGATGGCGATGAGTCTGGCCGCTGTTTTCGGCGGGAGAATTACTGAAGAGGTGGCCAAGGGAATGGCGGTCGTCGCCATAAAAAGAGTGATGCTTAAGCAGCCAATAAAGGTGTTAGCCAAGGAACTCTCGAAGATATTTCCACCCTTGGGCATGATAGTGGCCCCCGCTGTCAGCGCGGGAATGATTGAGGCAGCCGGCTGGTCGCTAGCAAATGATATGGCATTGAAACTCCGGGCCTGAGCTGTGGCTGGAAACGGGATCCGTTCCGTCAGAGGGCGCCGACTCTAACCATTGACTATGCATTTCATCCGCCTCGAATCGGGAAGGTTTACCACCCGCTTCGCTCGAGACACAGAGGCACCGAGAATACCCTGCCGCCGTGATCCTCCTCCGCCAAGGCTGCGGCGGACAAGAAATGTTGCGGGAATTCCGGTTGCCGGAGTACCCTTCGACAAGCTCAGGGCAGGTCCGGCAACCATAATTCCCGCAACCCCTCTGGGAGTAATTCAAAGAGAAAGAGGCGCAACGATGAGGCTCCTCCCCCTCAACGTATTCCTCCAAGAAACCGTGGCGTTTATTTTGGACACGTGTACCCGCGTGGACGAAATAAACGCTACATTTCTTTCTTCTTCGCGAGCTTTGCGTGCTTCTGTTCAAACTCTTTTCCCCGTCCTCTCGGTGTCTCCGCGTCTCTAGCCGTACCCGGCGGGTGGTGAATCCGAATCCCCAATTCCGGGATGCCTTAGGTTGACGCGCATGTCCGCTGAGGAGGCTCTTCACAGTTTATCTGAATCAATCAAAACCCGTCCATGGCCGTTCTGCTCCAGCCACCAGTAGGTAAAATGCTTTGAGAGCCAGCTCGCGGCGC